>JAIETT010000128.1 GCA_019744945.1 Burkholderiales bacterium | reverse complement strand
ATTCGCGAAACGATTATTGGATTAGGCGGCGAAATTCGCTTTGAACATAAAGTAAGTGATGTGTTAATTGATGAAGTTGCAGGCGTGCGCCAAATTCGCGGAGTAGTACTTGCCGATGGTTCGGAACTATTGAGTAATCACATCGTCATGGCACTTGGACACAGTTCACGGGATACCTTCAAAATGTTATTCGAGCGTGGCGTTTATATTGAAGCTAAGCCATTTTCAATTGGCTTTCGCGTAGAGCATCCACAATCAGTAATTGATCTGGCACGCCTTGGCAAAAATGCGGGTAATCCACTACTTGGAGCAGCCGAGTATCGGTTGGTACATCATGCTAAAAATGGTCGTTCGGTATATAGCTTCTGTATGTGCCCTGGTGGCACGGTTGTTGCGGCGGCTTCAGAACCAGAACATCTAGTAACCAACGGCATGAGCCAATATTCACGTAATGAACGCAATGCGAATGCGGCAATTGTAGTTGGGATAACTCCAGAAGATTTTCCAAGCGCACATCCATTAGCTGGAATTGAATTACAACGGCAACTTGAAGCCAATGCCTTCAAAATTGGCGGCAGTAACTATTGTGCCCCTGCGCAATTAATTGGTGACTTCATGCTTGATAAACCATCTACAAAATTAGGCAGCGTAATTCCATCGTATCAACCGGGTATCAAATTAGGTAGTCTAACTGAAGCATTACCTAAATATGCAATCGATGCCATTCGTGAAGCAATTCCTGAATTCAATAAAAAAATTCGTGGCTTTTCAATGAAAGAGGCAATTTTTACCGGGGTTGAAACGCGTAGTTCATCGCCTGTGCGCTTAAATCGTGATCCTGAAAGCTATGAAAGCATCAACACGCACGGGTTCTACCCTGCTGGTGAGGGTGCTGGCTATGCGGGCGGAATCCTTTCGGCTGGGATTGATGGAATTCAGGTTGCCGAAGCGGTTGCACGCAGCATACTAGGTTTGCCACATCCAGTTAAAACTAAGAATAAATAAGCTGTGTGAATTCAAGTTTGAAGTACATTAAGAAACATAATCATGTATGTCCACTTGATTACTTCATATACTCAACTTATTTACAACAAAAGATTTAAGTTATCAGTCTAAAGGATAGCATGCTGATGGATTAATAAAACTAAGTCAGCATAGAAAAGAGCTAACTCATTCGAGTAGCTCTTTTCTAATTGAATATCCATAATACATAATTCGTGCGAGATATACAACTACTTGCTGTGTAATTTTGCGTTAGGCATATAAATATACATAATTAATTGTAATATCGTCAACCCAAGGAATATATACGATATTTGATGTATGGATGGATTTTTCATCGCAGAAACTAAAATTGAAATTGTAGCACCGATAATTAACATCAGACTACCTTGCAAAGCTGTACAAATCCCTGCAAACTTAGCATATTTTGCAAGATTACCCGCCATCACATTAGAAAAAATGAATCCAGCTCCAAAATTAATCACTGCAATAAATGCAGCTGCTTCATAGATTGTTGCAAATGTATCTATTGATACAAATAGAAACGAGCAGAGCACACCTAAGGCTAGACCAAATCCAATTAAACTTCTCTCTTTCAGACGTTTTATTAAACCTCGATTCAATAATGTTCCACAAAAATATCCAACCCCCAGAAATAATGCTGATTGTCCAAATACAGCTGGTTCCTGATGAAATAAGTTAGTTACCCAAAACGGCGCAGTTAGATTGAAAATTATGCCTTGTACATAACAAAGACCTAATATTATAGTTCGAAATAAGAATTCTCTATCTAATAACATTATTTTAATTGCCAAGAAATATGCTTTAAACCCAAGTTGTTTATTATTAGAACTCTTAATAATTGTATGCGTAAACCATAGCAACAATAACGCATAAATTAGCAGTACGTAGAAAGTTGACTGCCACGTCAAATATGTAACAAGCACCCCACCAATGTATGGCGCAACAATTGGACCAATACCCCACGCTAAAGATAGATAGACAATCGCAATTTTCAAGTCATGCCCAGAAAAATTATCAACAGCTAATGCTCGTGAGTTCACTGCAAATGAACCACATGCAAAACCTTGTAATGCCCGTCCAACTAACAATAAAGAGACTGATTTACAGAAAATTATTTCACAAGTAGCAACTAGATATACAATTAAAGCGAGTATAATCGTTGAGCGACGTCCATAATGATCAGATAACAAACCAAAAATAAGTTGCCCTAACGCGAATCCTAAAATAGTTATAGTTATGGTATTTTGCGCTAACGACTGCGAAATTCTATAAAATTGCTCTATCTGTGGGAGCGAAGGAGCGTATAAGTCAATTGTAACTCCACAAATTAAATTTAATATTGGGAGTAAGATCAACAACTGTTTCTGATATTTTTGCATTATAAAGACTTTTTAAATTTGCACCGATATAATCGGTGCATCAATTCATAAATTAATTTTACTTGATATTTCTAATTAAACTAATCTTGCCACCACCTTGGCATTTTAAAATAAGCAAAATGTTAGTGTTCGCAAATCTTGTGGCAGCAATGTCTTAAGAGAAGGTGTCCAAGTTTTATGGTACGGTGCAAATATTCTCAAACCATCTTTTAAGATTATCATATTGTGAACGCCATTTTCGATTTGGTTGACGTAAATCAATAGGTTAGTCATAACTATTCCACGCCATTCTGTTGTAAAACTCTTTTTACTTCTCGATCAAAATCAGACTCAAAATTTATATCTTGAATTGGTCGATACTTCTCAAATTCGCTTTCAGCAAATTCTTTGGCTATGGCTGCGGTTACTTTACCAGCATTTTCTAATATTTCGCGATCATTAAAAGCTAAAAATGCATTTAATTTTTTTGCCCAGTCAGCCATAGTCATTGGTACTCCTTTATTGGCTTGGTCTTCCGCATAATCTAGGTACATCGTTACAATTCGATTTAATGCTTGTACCTCATCACTACTCAGATAATTTTTTGCAATAACCACATCTGATTTAATAATTTTCCCACTTGGAGCATTCTTCCAATTAGTTAATCCCATATTCATTGTTTCGTGGTTAGCCCGTTTTATAACAAGCTCAGCAGCAGTATTACCGTGTGTAGCATAGTGCATCTTGTTTTGTACTGTTGCAAAAAACTCTCTGGTAGTTGGTGAGCTTAAATTATAATCAAGAGAGGTGGCATAAATATCTGTAATTTGTTGATAAAAATTTCGTTCACTTTGGCGAATATCCCTTATTTGTAAAATTAAATCTTTAAAATACTCTTTATTTAGGTATGAGCCATTTTTTAATCGCACATCATCTAATACATAACCCTTTAAAGTGAAATCCTTGATAACCTGATTAGCCCATTTACGAAAATTTATCGCTTCATTAGAGCTTATGCGAAAGCCAACAGCAATAATAGCCTCTAGACTATAGTGATTTACTTGCCGAGTAACCTCCCGATTCCCCTCCAATTGAACTATTGGGAATTTCCGAATAGTTGATATTTCATTTAACTCAGAGGTAGTGTAAATATTTGTTAAGTGTTCATTTACAGTTGAAAGATCAACTCCAAAAAGTTTTGCCATTAGTTTTTGGGTAAGCCAGACATTTTCATCTTCTACTCGAACATCTATAGTGTTTTCGCCATTTTGTGAGGTAAAAACCAGAAATTCTACCGTACTATTTCTTATCGCAATATTGCCAACCACAGCCCTATCCTTTTATATAAAATTGTTCGGTTAAACCAATATCACTAGCTGATAAACCATATTTATTATCTGATATTTCAGTTTTATTAAAGTTTAATTTCATCAACCACAATGATTGGACTGCCATACATTGCATGAAAAGTATCCCATTTAAAAAAGAGCTAATCAATTTTAGTAGCTCTTTTTTAATAAAAACTCATCGCCTCATTAGCTATGCATGCGGTGCTTTCACTGGCTTTACCAGTGCAATTAATTTTATGCAGAGTTCTTTGGTTATCCAAGGTTGCAAAATAATCTATCTTACACCTCTCTACAATTCATTCGCACCAGGTATTATGTTATGCTACTTTTCAAAAGAAGAAAAAGGATCTAATAGCGCATTAATATTAATGAGATTATTCGGTGAGTCTTTAGTAACTTGTAATATAAACCCTGTTAATTTTAAAAAATTCTTGGTATGCGTTACTGAAATCGAATGGTTTATTGGTCTAACTCTGTTAGCAATAAATGCGTATTTTAATTGAAAAGCACTCAATTCATTTTGATTGTATTCTTTTATAAAATCAATTGTTGACTTTAACTGTTTGTTCGCATCTGTAAAAAAAGCAAATTTATCATTTTGTGCCTTTAATTCTACTAATATTATGATTTTTGTTAAAATATGTAACATTGCATCTATTTTTTTTGCCTGTTCTCCATTTCTCCGGAGATCAAATTTATGATCTATTGGTGTAAAAGATAATATGTGGTTATCGTTATTTTCTACTATTGCATCCCACATTTCTGAACTATTTAATGACACTCTTGCAGGTATGTCCTCGACTAGTCCAAACAGTGACTCTGAAATATCTTGCTTACAATCGCATCTAAAAAAATTAATTTGACTTGGCATGTTTTAAATACTCCTCAAGCTCAAGCATTTTAATAAACTTTGAATTTGAGTCCTCCAATAAATTATTTAATCCGTTATCATCTGTAATTAGCGCATCAAGCTTTTCTACTTTATTGACAAGGCATTGTCCACAATAATAAACAGCAACATCTTCACCATCTAACAAAGCATCAATATTAACCAATTTATTTATTGCATTACTAACCTTAATTTTAACATCATCAGATTTGTTTGTATTTTCACATATTTTTAATAAAGATTTTCCTTGAATTAATAAATTCAAGTATGAAATTAGATATGGGCTATGCGAAGTAATTATTAGTTTACTTCGTTCTACTTTTGAAAAAACATCTGTGCTTATTTTATTTGTTAATTTGATAAGTTCATATAAAAGTATTTGTTGACTTATAGGATATAAATTTTGTTCTAGCTCCTCTACTATATTAACTAAGCTAACGTTATAAAATCTAAGCGTTTCGCTTGCTTCAATTAAATTAATACCCTCTGAACTAATACTCTTCATCTTTGTCTTTAACAAATCAAGCTCGTTAATAAGATTCAAGACTTTATCTTTTTTATCTTGTTTATTTTCATTAGGTTCCATTAAATCCTCTAATAAATTATCAAGATATGTATCAATTTCTCCAAGATCATTAAGATTTTTATTTAGTTCGGATAGTTCTTTACTTTTTCTACGCTCAATATTATGTTGCAAAACTTCAAATGCCGCTTGAGTGAAGTTCTTTTTGTCATTTGAAAAATACTCAAGATTTATTTCTTTCAAATTATTACAATTGTTATGAACCTGATTAGTCTGATCCAATGTTGTCAAATATAATGGAACAGATGATTGAATACCGCTAGAAGATTCATGAATTTTAATGTCAACATGGTCTGTGTCAGAATGTTGAATAATATATGTTTCATCACCCTTAACGTTATATTTTATCTTTATATCATTAATAGGAAAGCTAACCTCTTCAACAGCGATTTCTTTTAATGCCTCACGATAATAACTCTGAAAAGTCATTAACGACGTAGGTAATTCATTAAAATTTTTTGAGTTCTCTATAGCTGTTAAAAAATTTCTTTCGGCTGGAATATATAAAACCTTTGCAGTAAAAACATCAAATGCTTCATCCTCTTTATTATATTTTTCTATTTGTTTGATTCTACCATTAGAATATACAATCTTATAATATTCTGAAATATATTCAATTAACGTATTTACTTGCAAGTAAGAAGCCATATTATGAAAATTCAGTACATTCCTAAAATTAAATTCAGGGCTTAAAATATCTTCAGCCGTAATATAACCTCTAAGCAATCTTTTTTCTAACCATATAAAAGAAGAATATAATTTGACTATGCTACTTTTACCAGTAGCTTGATTACCAATAAAGAGAGTAACTTTTTTAAATTCAATCCACCCATCATTTTCTGTTAATCCATCGCCAATTGGACCAAAATTCTTTATTTTCAACTTAGCCATAGAATATAACCTCAACCCTTAATTTTTAAAAATAGCAATTCTAACATAATATATAACACAGCTAATGATGTCCTATATAGTTCTATTAAGTAATAACTAAATTACATGTTACTTAATTTACTTTCAGCTAATTAGAATCAATCATTACAAAAATGAACACACACGGTATTTGCTAATTAGTTATACACGCGGTACTTTCGCCAGCTTTACCACTACAGCTAATCTTATGTGGCGTTCCTTGGTTATCGGAGATTGCCAGTAATCTATCTTAGATATTTTTACAATTCATTCATACGTATCGGCGCAAATTATTTTA
>JAIETT010000203.1 GCA_019744945.1 Burkholderiales bacterium | reverse complement strand
ATTACAGCAGAATTAGGAACAACCTGTGCGCATAAATCTCAAAGCTCATCCGACAATTATCGCTTTATTATGTAGTGGCATAATAATCTCTAATGCCCTCTATATTTTTATAACCTCAATTTACCCACTAATTAGCAACGAACATATCTCCAGCAGTTTGTCTAGCCCAAGTTTCTACTTAAATATTATCTCTCAAGAAATCTTTGCCTATAGCCTACTCTCACTAGGTTTAGCTTTGCTCGGGCGCTCGCGTGGGGTGTGGATTGCAACACTGGTAAATTTAGGATTAATTTTAATTAGCAATATTTGGCTGCATACCATTTATCATAGTAATTTACTGATTATCATCAATATTGTGCTATTGCTCGTAAATTTTCGCTACTTTAATAAACCGTTCTACCTTTCCTCGGGTTTAGCTTTTGCCATTGAATTTGTGATTTTTGCCTTGTGTTATGGCGTTTTTGGCAGCTATTTACTCCGCGGTGAATTTAAAAATTTAAACACGATTAGCGATGCAATTTACTATAGTATCGTAACTTACAGCACCGTAGGTTATGGTGACATCTATCCCGCCACCAACACTGCAAAATACTTTGTTATCTCCATGATCATAATGGGTTTAGTGATGTTTACCTCAGGAATTACCTTAATTATTTATATGTTCAATAACAAATTAAAACATTTACTCTTTAATATTAACAAAGGAAAAATCTCTATGAGCGATCACGTCGTCTTTCTAGGTTATAGCATCATGGCAAGAATTCTTACCGAACGCCTGCAAAAAGAAAATCAAAACTTCATGGTCATTGACATTGGCACCAACATGGATACCGACCGTGAAATACTCCGCGATCATGATAAATTAATGATTACACCCTACCATGGAAATAAAGAAACTTTTGCCCGTGCACGCGTAAGTGAAGCTAAATTAATTATCGTTAACTTTGACAACGATTCAGATACAGTATTTACTATTATGAGTGTGAACGAATATCTGCAGGATTTTAATCACAAGCCCAAGATTTTAGCGCGAATTTATTATCCTGAGAACATCAATAAAGCTAAATTAGCTGGTGCCCATGAAGTTATTGCACCACATCTGTTAGCCGCGGATGCCATTTTAGACCTACATATTTTCTAACGACAAATAAAAAGCTCAAAGAAAACTTTGAGCTTTTTATTTAACTTTACTTCCAGATTATTTATACACTGGAAATTTAGCGCATAAATCCAACGACTGCTGTTTTACCTTAGCGAGTACCGCTTCATCACTTGGATTTTCTAGCACATCGGCAATCATATTAGCTAATTGCTCACACTCTTGTTCTGTGAATCCACGGGTGGTTACCGCTGGCGTACCTAAACGAATCCCACTCGTTACAAATGGTTTTTCAGGATCATTGGGAATTGAGTTTTTATTAATCGTAATATTGGCATGACCTAAAGCTTCTTCAGCCGCTTTACCAGTAATACCCTTAGCACGTAAGTCAACTAGCATCACATGTGATTCAGTGCGCCCTGAAACGATTCTTAAACCGCGTTTAATCAAGGTGTCCGCCAACACGATCGCATTTTTAGCAACTTGTTGTTGATAGGCTTTAAATTCAGGTTGTAAGGCTTCACCAAAAGCCACCGCTTTAGCAGCAATAACGTGCTCTAATGGACCGCCTTGTAAACCTGGGAAGATTGACGAATTTAACATTTTGCCAAACTCTTCTTTCGCCAAAATAATGCCACCGCGCGGACCACGCAAAGTTTTATGCGTCGTTGAAGTTACAAAATGCGCATGAGGAACTGGATTTGGATAAACACCAGCAGCAATTAAACCTGCATAATGCGCCATATCAACCATCAACAAAGCGCCGCATTTATCCGCAATTTCACGGAAACATTTAAAATCAATCGCTAATGAATATGCCGACGCACCCGCTACGATTAGTTTAGGTTTATGTTCCATTGCCAAGCGTTCAACCTCTGCGTAGTCAATCGCTTCAACTGCATCTAAACCATAACTGATGAAATTAAATAATTTACCCGATAAATTAACTGGCGAACCATGCGTTAAATGTCCACCGTGAGCAAGTGACATACCAAGCACCGTATCACCTGGTTTTAACACCGCAAAATAAACCGCTTGGTTAGCTTGTGAGCCGCTATGTGGTTGAACATTAGCATATTCAGCACCAAAGATTTCTTTCAAGCGATCAATCGCAATTTGTTCAACTTGATCAACATAATAACAACCACCATAATAACGTTTTTGTGGATAACCTTCAGCATATTTATTGGTTAAAACTGAGCCCTGCGCTTCCAACACCGCTTGCGAAACATAATTTTCCGAAGCAATTAACTCAATATGCTCTTCTTGACGCACCGCTTCCTGCGCGATTAAATCAAAAATCACTTTATCACTACTACTTAATTTATTTTGCAAATTATTCACGAACTTTCCTTTATGAATGATTGTGGTTAGCACGCCACAATAGTTAGACTAATTACTTTAATTACGACCATACAAATCATCAAAACGCACAATATCATCTTCACCGAGATAATTACCGCACTGCACTTCAATAATAACTAAAACCTCATCACTCGCATTCATCAAACGATGTTTTTCACCCGCTTGAATATAGGTGGATTGGCTTTCGGTTAATTTAATCACTTTATCATCTTGAATTACGGTCGCCTCACCATCGACAACCACCCAATGCTCACTACGTTTTTCATGCAATTGATTAGATAATGCCTGACCTGGCTTAACTTCAATCCGCTTAATTTTATAAAACGGTCCCTCTTCAAGCAGAGTATAAGTGCCCCATGGACGATGCACCGTTTGATGCAAATCTGAAGTTGGGTGTTGTACTTTTTTTAAGCGTTCAAAAATATGTTTAACGTCTTGAGTTTGATTTTTATTTGCCACTAACAAGGCATCTGGGGTATCCACAATGACTAAATCATTAACATCAACTGTCGCAACCATCCGACTAGTCGAATAAACTAAGCAATTTTTAGTATTATGTAAAATATTTTCACCAATTACCGCATTACCATCTTTGTCCAACGGCAAGGTTTGCGCAATTGATAACCATGAACCGATATCCGACCAGCCAATTGAACAAGGAATAACTGCCGCTTTGTTAGTTTTTTCAAATAAGGCGTAATCAACCGAAATATTTTCAGCTTGAATAAAGCTTTTTGGCTCCAGATGAATAATTTTATTTTTTTGTAAATTGCTCAATTCTGAGACAGCCAAACAACTCTCAACCTGTTTAACTACGTTTGGCGAATGTAATTTAAACTCTTCCAAGAAAGTTTTAACTTGTCCACAAAACATGCCAGAATTCCATTGATAATTACCTGATGCAATGTATTCAGTCGCAAGCTCAAGATTAGGTTTTTCAACAAAACGTTTTACGGCATAACCATTGCCAATTGCACGTTCTTTATCGGCTTCAATATAGCCATAACCAGTTTCTGGATACTCTGGATTAATGCCAAAGGTTACCAAATAACCATCTTGTGCCATTGCTACCGCATCCGCTACAGCTTTACTAAACGCGCTTTGATCGCTAATTAAATGATCTGCAGGCAAGATTAATAAAATTTCATCTGCAGCATAATGTTCTTGGGCAAAGATTGCCGCAGCAAGCACCGCTGGTGCTGTATTACGCCCAAATGGTTCCAAAATGAAATCACAAGGTACACCGCTCTCATTAACTTGCTGATATTCATTTTGCATTCTGAAATGCAACTTTTCATTGGTCACCGTAATTACACTGCTAATTGGTTGCCCCAAATTTAATGAACGTGAAAAAGTATTTTGTAATAAACTCTTACCATCAGATAACTTTAGAAATGGTTTGGGATCAGATTGACGTGAGACGGGCCATAAGCGCGAACCAGCTCCACCCGAAATAATTACAGGGATCATAGCAACTCCAATATATTTATCAAGAGAATAAGCGTATATTATACGGCATTAAGCACCTAAATAGGCTCAATAATTTGCCTCATTAAGTAGTGGCTTGGCGGATTAGCTTAAATTTAGTTGCAATTTTCGGCTAAATGTGGTTAAATAATGGGCTTATACTGTTATTATGTTGATTTAATTTTTATTAAAAGGTGATGAGATTATGGCACGAGTATGTCAAGTGACTGGCAAAAAGCCAATGTCTGGAAACAATGTATCTCACGCAAACAACAGAACTAAACGCCGTTTCCTTCCTAATTTACAATACCGTAAATTATGGGTGGAAAGCGAAAACCGTTGGGTTCGCTTACGCTTATCTAACGCTGCATTACGTACTATTGACAAAAATGGTATTGAATGCGTACTCGCTGAATTACGTGCTGGTGGTCTTGTTATTTAATTAGAAAGTAATTATTATGCGTGAAAAAATTAAATTAGAATCTACAGCAGGTACTGGACATTTTTATACCACAACTAAAAATAAACGTACTTCTACAGAAAAATTAGAACTTACTAAGTTTGACCCTAAAGCACGTAAACACGTGACTTATAAAGAAGTTAAGCTTAAATAATTGCTAATTCTAAATGAAAAATCCGAAATTCCACAATTTCGGATTTTTTAATTTTTAATTACGGAGCGTTCATCAATTTCTCATGATGAGTACTCTACCATTAATGTTATACAACACAAATACCAATTCAAACCACTTGGACAAAGTCGTATAATCATAAATCACCAACCGGATTTAAGCATTTAAAATGCGTTTAATTAAAAGGCTAACCTTAACCAAAAAATAAATGCAATAATTTATAAACACCAGCACTTAGCAGCATACAACTTGGTAGCGTCAAGGTCCATGCGGTTACCATCTGACGCACCACCGACCAATTCACACCAACATTCCCCGTTGAACCCGCCCCCATAATTGATCCAGAGACTGCTTGCGTAGTACTAACTGGCAAACCAAAATGCGAAGCCGCAAAAATCAGCGCCCCCGAACTTAATTCAGCCGCAAAGCCATTGGCTGGTCGCAATTTAGCCACCCGCGTGCTTAAAGTTTTAATAATCTTCATTCCACCCGACAAGGTTCCTGCTGCCATCGCAACACCACATACCGCAGTTACCCAAAATGGAATATGCGTCACATTCGAGACTAATCCAAAACTAAATAAAGCCATCACAATAATTGACATATTTTTCTGCGCATCATTTGAACCATGGCTAAATGACAACAAACTAGTTGATAAAACTTGTAATTCACGAATAAAATTATTCGCTTTACGTGGGCGCGCGTTATTCTGCAAGGTATGCATCACAACTAAGACGATGATTAAAGATAATACAAACGCAATAATTGGCGACAAAACCATCGGCAAGATAACTTTATCTACCAACGTCGTATAATTCACCGCATGCACACCACCTGTGGCAATTCCAGCGCCAGCTAAGGCACCAATTAAAGCATGCGATGAACTCGATGGAATACCAAACATCCAGGTAATTAAATTCCAAATAATTGCGGCTAATAAGGCTGAAATCAAAACTAAATGCGTTACCATACTTGCATCCAGTAACCCTTGACTAATTGTCGCAGCAACGCCTGTCCCAAAAAATGCCCCAATAAAATTAAATACTGCCGCCAGCGTAATTGCTTGATACGGCGATAATGAGCGCGTTGCAATCGTAGTTGCCACCACATTCGCCGTATCGTGAAAACCATTAATAAATACAAACAATAACGCAATAAAAATAATAACCGCTAATAATAAGAATTCCATTACATATCCTTAACCGATATTTGCATTACTAAATCTGCAACATTAACACTAGTGTCAATTGCATTTTCAATACTTTTATAAATCTCTTTAAGTTTAAGAATCATAATCGTGTCATAATTACTCGAGTACATTTCTTTCATGGCATGCCGTAAATCTTCAACCGCACTATCGTCCAAATCATTGGTGACCTGATCGTAACTAGAGATCAATTCATAATGCCCATTTTTAAGTGCAATCAAAATATCCACCAAAACATTAGTAATATTCTGAAGGGTTGTCGCGCTACGAATTAAACAATCATCGGCTTTAGCATCAATACTATAAATTTTTAGCTTTTGATTAATTTTGGCAATCCGTTTCGTTAACTTTAATAACAGCACTGAGAGTTCTTTAATGTCGCCACGATCGATTGGCGTTATGAATTGCTGACTTAGCTCATGAATAACTTTTTTCTCAATTTCAATCGCTTTTTGGCGCTGAGATCGCAAATCACTCGACAAATGTGCCTCGTTAGCCTTATCACTCGTATTAATAATTGCAGCAAAGATATTTGCTGACTGATGGACATTTGTTGCTGCTTCAACAAATAGATTGAAAAAAATATCACCTTTACTTGGGATAATGGTTTTAATTATACGGCGTAACACTAAATACTCCTTAGTTTTTATACGGTAGTAATAATAGCATAAACATTATTAAAAACAGAGTTATTTTT
>JAIETT010000161.1 GCA_019744945.1 Burkholderiales bacterium | reverse complement strand
GGCGGAGTAATTCCTTTAACCAAAATTAATTCAGATAAATCCAACAACGGTCTTCCAGCTGGGCGATAAGCTGGATTACCTTGCGTATATTGCTGCATTATATCTGATTGATACTGTGGAGCAGCCATATAGGATGCAATGTTTGCCGCCATACTTTGGGGTAAATTTACATTACTTAATAAGCTCGTAAACTGAGCTAAAACCACTTGATTCACTTGTCCATTGGTAGTTACTAAATCATTGATATTAAATTTACTTTGTTCATCAATCAAATAACCACTCATATAAGTATCTTCGAGCAACTTAGTCTTCGGGATTGGCTGTGCCCAAACATCATTCAGACTATCAAAGCCAGAAGTTGCGCCACTGGTGCCAAGCCCAGCCCGCCCAAATGCAACCGCACTCCACGCCATCGTGGAAGCTTGTTCGATTTGTTGGCGATTACTGAGCCGTTTAATTACCCGAAAATCCGTAACGCTCAAATTAGCAATAATTGCCATTACAATAAACACCACCACCATTACGGTAATGAGCGCTGCGCCTGATTTTTTGTGCCTCACCATCATAACTCTTTCACGCGTTCAACACTCTCACCCGATTTAAGCTGATATTGCAATTTTACGGCGCGCGGCAATACGGTTGGATCACCACCCTCAGGGGGCCAACTATCATGCCATTGCTTATCTGGATATAAGTACAACGCACTAAATGATTGCACATTATCCATTAATAAATCAATTTGTGGAACTGTGGTCAAGACACGGTTAAGCACAGGCCACGTCACCAAATATAAACTACCTTGATTAAACCGATAACCGACACGCTTTGGTGGAGTTGTACCATAAACGTCATCACCAATATAACCGCTCAGAGTTAATTCCAACTGCGAATCATAATTGCTGCTCAAATTAGGCTTACCTTGCAATGCTGGCAATATTGCACCATTCCCATCACGCACAACTAGTGGTATAGCACGATTCCAGCTAGTTCCCATATTCGAATTAACTAATGACAGATTACCCCACTTTTCTTGAGCCCCACCCGCGATTTGCTTGGTGTTAATCAAACTGGTAATAATTCGATAAGAAATTACCGAGATAATTGCAAAAATAATGACTGAAATCATAATTTCAATTAAGGTAAAGCCATGCTGTTTTTTATATTTACTCATGGTTTAATACTGCGCAACATAGACAACAGTCTTAAAAATGACATAATCGGGTGTGTTTTGCTCACTAATAGCGATATCAATTTTTCTGAAATATGGGTTTGGAGTGTTGCTAACGGTTTCTACAACATTAAAATCTATCTTTGCCAAGCTAAGCTTTTTTTTGACTACACCAACATCGGGATATTCTTCGTTAACAAAATACAAATTATATTCATTTTCAGCAACCCAAGTGGCAACCTCACGCACAAATGTATCATGCACATCACTAATAATTAAACCAATTGCCCGTGAAGCTGAGGCTAAAACAATGGTTACAATAAATAATGCAACCAAACACTCGATAAGTGTAAATCCTTTACGCTGCAACATTAATTTGAAACCTTATACCGACCAGCTAGATCACTATCAATCCACGAACTAAATTCGCCATTGCTAACTTCCACCGATAAACTATCATTATCCCCACTGGGCAAAAATTTAATTTGTTGCTTTTCCTTTATCGGATTACCGTTAATCAACACATGTTTAACCACCAAACCCGATGGCCAACTCCATGATAGTAATTTTTTTAGATCTAAATCGTCCCACTCGCCATCACGATAACGACTACACGTAATGTGATCACTCGCAAGCGAACATGCGATTACACTACTGGTGTAAATCGCATCATCCGATAAAATAGAGAAGGTTGCCGTTAATTTTTCCGCACTGGCCAAAAAGCGTGAATAACTTGGTGCCGTAATACTAATAGTCGCAACCGCTGACATTACCCCCATAATGACTAAAACTATCATAATTTCAATTAGGGTAAATCCTTTTGATCGCATAGAACTCTTTAATAAAAAGGCACTCAAATTATTTGTGTCTAAAGCGGTTGACTAACTATTACTGCCAGTTACCAACTACACTCGCACCATTATCACCCGATGAAGTTGCTCCATCTTGACCATAACTATAAACATCAATTTCACCGTGTTTGCCTGGGTTTTGATATTGATAATCATTACCCCATGGATCTTGCGGTAATTTATCTAAATAACCATTAGGTTTGAAATTTTTTGGAATGGGCGCAATTGATGGTTTAGTTACCAATGCAGTTAATCCCTGTTGTTGAGTTGGATAACGCGTATTATCCAATTTATATAAATCCAGTGCAGTTTTAAGATTCTTAACATCGGCTAATGCCGCAGCTTTACGTGCATCATCAGTACTCCCCATTACGCGAGGAACAACTAATGCTGCCATAATCCCCATAATGACAATCACTACCATGATTTCAATCAAAGTAAACCCGGATCTTTTTCTTTGCATAACTTGCATAAGAGGCCCTTTTTAAAATAAATAGAATCGTTAAAATAAAATAATAGCGGATTTTATCACAACTTTTAATCTTTACCAAGAATTAAACTATCGAGCAATTGGCATTTTTATAATAAATCACCAACAACCGCTAAAACATTTAAGTTTAGATTGAGCTTAAACCCAATACATCATACATCGAATAAAAACCGACTGGTTGAGCAACTAGAAATTTGGCGGCCAATAATGCACCTGCAGCAAAACTACGCCGATTAGTAATTTCACTAGTCAAGCTTAACTCTTCACCATCATTAATAAATAGCGCAGTATGTTTGCCAATAATATCACCTCCACGCACTACCGCAAAGCCAATTTCTTCGGGTTTACGAATCTGATTTTCTACACCACACCGATCAAATTTGGCCACTTGGCTAAATTCAACTCCGCGTGCTGCAGCGATCGCTTTACCTAGACCTAGAGCAGTACCAGAGGGCGCATCTTTCTTGTAGCGATGATGACTTTCTATAATTTCAACTTCAGACTGGGCTAAAGATTTTGCAACCAAGGCGGCAACTTTAAACATGATATTAACTGAAAGACTCATATTTGGCGATAAAAGCACAGGGATTTGTAATGCAGCGTCCTGTAAGCGTTGCAACTGCGATTCATTAAACCCAGTTGTCCCAATTACGAGTGGAACACGATTAATTAAGCACCAGTCTAATGTCTCCAGACAAGATTCAGGCACGGAAAAATCAATTATAACTTGAGCTGTATTTTCTAGCGGCCAAGTTGCGATTATACTCGGATCTGAATCAACTAAACTTTGTGATTTAGCAAAGCTTAATTGATATTCACTCGGCGCAGCATTAATCAGAGTTAAAATTTCCTGCCCCATTCGCCCCACCGCACCATTAAGCGCAATTTTTAACATAGCTATCCCTTACTTAATAAATACTTGTCCCGCTGACTCAACCGACTTCATGATATCGCTCTCAAAATTAATATTAACAATATAACTATTTCTTAGCTTGTCATTTCTAAATTGTTGGAACATATATTGCCACTGTTGCGAGTTAAACATAAACTGTGTAACTGGATGTCCAACGACAAAAGAAACCTGATCTTTAGTCATTCCAACCTTTAATTGACTAAGCTGTTGTTCAGTTACATAATTACCCTGTTGAACTGGATACATATATGGAAAGCGCCATTCTGAAAATTTAACACCACTACACGCACTCAAAATAACGGCGATAAAACAATACCAAATTACTAAACTATTACGCATGATTTTCATTAATTACACCAAAAAATTTGCTTTAAGCGTTATTTTAACCTTAAAATACTAATTTGGTAACAAGCATATTCATATTTTTATGATTTAAATCACTTCCAGAGCGTAAATATTACTTCTTTTTAATAACTAACAGAAGAAAGCACGAATGAACTACATTCAACAACTCAAAATGTGTAAAATTAAAATTACACCGCATAAACTTGCAATTCTAGAACTATTTGTTCAACATAAACACATTGGTGCAATGCAAATAGTCAATCAATTAGCCAACCAATCAATTGAAATTAGCCTTGCTACAGTTTACCGTATTTTAGCTAGCTTTGAAGAACATAAAATAATTAGTAAACATAATTTTGGCAACGAGCAAGCTATTTATGAACTAAATAATAGCCTAGAACATCATGATCATTTAATTTGCAGCAAGTGTGCAACAGTAGTTGAGTTTAGTAATCAACAAATTGAGGACCTACAAATGACCATTGCCAAACTAAATAACTTTCAAGTTCTAAGTCATACTTTAAATATTTACGGCATTTGCGAAAAGTGCAACACCAAAACTGAATAAACTAAATTATTAACAAGCTAAAAGCAGAGTTTAACCTTCTTATGCTAGACGTACATATTTTTGAAAAACTGCTACAGATATTTATTCTATTCGAATTAACTTTAGCGCTTAAATGTGCTACAATATTGGGTTATTTTTATATTCATGTCTATTCGTAGCCTTTAATTTTTAATAAATAAAACTCATTAATGAAAAAAATAAGCCCAAATCAATTAATTGTAAATACTAGCCGCGCACTACGCTATCTAGTTTTTATTCTAACCTCTATCTTGATTGCTCAGATAATTTGGTGGTTTGCTAATCCTATCGGCTATAACAGCATAGAAAACCCAGCAATTAACACGGCTAAAAGCCAAGATTTTGCTCAAGCAATTATTAATCGCGCGGCATTTGGGATTTACGTTGAGGAACATGCTGCTGTACCAACAATTAATCTAAAAGTTATTGGGGTTTATGCTGCTGGTCCTGATAATAGCGTAGCTTTCCTGCAAGTCGATGACAAACATATCATCGCGTCAATTGGCGATACGGTGCTTGAGGGTAAAATAAAAGCAATTACGCCAACTGGGATTATTTTGACCAGCCAAAATCAGGATGTTAGCATACAAATTGGCGGAAGTAATGCAATGAGTAATACACCACCAAGTGTTTCATCAGCAGCTTCAACGGCTCAAGTAAACTCTTTTAATAATTCTAATAATAGCAATGTAAACAATAGTCATCCGAATGACTCTCAACCGACTACGCCACCACCAATACCTCCAGCTAATAATGGAACAGATGGTCAACCCGCAAATGCCAATGCACCCAACAATCCAGATGAGACACTGGCTGCAAAACGCCAAAAAATGATCCAAGAATTTCAACAACAAAATTCGACTAATAATCAAAATTAACTTACTCCACGACTTAAAGGAATAACATGAATTTAAAGCTTAAACAACTTTGCGCGCTACTTTGCGGAATATCTATTTTAAATACTGGCTATGCGGTAACTAATCCAATGACAGCTAGTCCTACACCGACAACCAGCGCCTCTAACGCGTCAAGTTCAAGTGGCAATAACCAAAGCACCACTTCAGATGATAAAGTTGTGCTAAATTTTGAAAATGCAGATATTCAAAGCGTGATTAAAGCGATTAGCAAATTATCCGGTAAAAATTTCGTGGTCGATCCGCGGGTTAAAGGTACGGTTAACATAGTTTCAGAAAAACCCATTTCAAAAGCTGAAAGTTATAAAGTTTTAGAGTCAGCTTTACGTATGCAAGGCTTTGCTACAGTTGAGGCCGATGGAGTCATTAAAGTTTTACCTGAAACCGATGCACGTACCTATGGCATGCGTACTGACAGCATGGGCAAAAATAATCCAGGTGATCAATTAATCACCAAAATTTTCACAATTGATAATGGTTCGGCAACCCAATTAGCCAATACATTGCGTCCAATGATTTCACCAAATAATACCATTTCAGTTTATACGAATAGCAACGCGTTAGTTGTTACGGATTATGCATCTAATATGACACGCATCACCAAAATAATCAATGACTTAAATGTCACTAAAACCACTAAAATTGCGCCAGTTACGATTAAATTAAAGTACGCTTATGCCAGTGATATCGCACAAACTTTACAAAGCTACTTAGGTGCAGCTGGTGGTGCAACAGGTGGCGGTGGTGGCGCATCAGCGGATAATGGACCAGCGGTTAATATCACTGTTGATGCTAATTCTAATTCGCTAATTATTTCATCCAATGTAGCCTCCAAGCAAGAGGATTTAAAAAAGCTGGCGCAAAGTTTAGATCAAGAAACTCAACAGAGTAACAATAATTTACACGTGGTTTATCTACGTAATGCTGATGCATCCCACGTGGCCGAAGTACTCAGAATTATTGCTAGTGGACAAGACAATCCTGATCTTGCTCCATCACCAGCTAATCGTGCAATTCAAGACACTAGCTCGGCTTTCCAGAGCAGTGGTAGTTCAGGAGGTGGTGGTAACAGTGGTGGTGGATATTCTGGAGGTAGCGGCAGCAAGACGCCTCAAGCAACATCGTCAAAAGGTAGTTCAGGAACTCAACCAAATGGCGATAAAAATGCAGCCAAAATTTTAATTCAGGCTGAACCAACCACTAACTCATTGAT
>JAIETT010000052.1 GCA_019744945.1 Burkholderiales bacterium | reverse complement strand
GAAGTCGACTGAATTTATTTGGTATGAATAAATCTCGAATTATCGCCGCCTATTTATTTGTCTTAATTGGTATTACGGTCTTATTAAGCCGATATGCCTTTCTACAAATTTCTGATCATCAAGAATTACTGAGTAAATCAATTGATAATTACTCCTCTGTGGTAGCCGCGCAGCCTGTTCGCGGTGCGATTATTGATAGCGAGAGTATTGTGCTTGCCGATAATCGTGTCTCATATGCCGTTGCGATTTTGCCGCGTGATGCTAAAAACATTGAGTCGATTTTCGTCGGTTTAGAAAGTCAAATTAACTTTACCGCATTTGATAAAAAGAAATACTATAAGCAATTGCGTTTGTCTAAAAATTATGATTGGGTGATTATTAAAGATGATTTATCCAATGTTGAAGTGGCAAATTTAACCGCGCATAGCTATTCATTTCCTAATTTAAATGTTTTTGCACACACCAAACGTTATTATCCATTTCAAGACTTATATGCGCATAGTATTGGTTATGTTGGACGAGTTAGTGTAATTGATAAGAAAAAATTGAATAGTTCTGGCACGTTAAGTAATTATGTGTCTAATGATTATATCGGTAAAAGTGGTCTTGAACAACAGTATGAATCGACTTTACGTGGGGCGCTTGGGAAGAAAATTATTCGTACCGATGCTTATGGTAATGAAGTTGGCTTAGTGAGTAATAATCCTGCGGATGATGGTTATACACTGCAATTAACCCTCAATAATCGTTTACAACAAAAGGCTTCGCAATTACTTGGTGATCGTAAGGGATCGGTAGTTGCAATTGATCCACAAACTGGTGGGGTCTTGGTTTTTGTTTCAAAACCCTCCTATGATGCAAATTTGTTTTTGGATGGAATTAGTCCAACTGATTGGGAAGATTTGCAAAATGATAAGGGTAATCCACTTTTAAATCGGAGTGCACAAGGTACTTATCCGCCAGGTTCGACTTTTAAGCCATTTCTGGCAGCTGCCGCACTATATTCTGGAGTACGCACCGCAAGTTATCGTTTTCATGATGTGGGGTATTTTACCTTGCCAGGTTCATCACATAAATTTAGAAATAGCGGTAATGAAGTGCTTGGGACAATTGGAATTGTGGATGCGGTTACTCATTCATCGGATGCCTTTTTCTATAAATTGGGTTTAGATATGGGCGTTGACCGTATGGATAAAACCTTGCCATTTTTTGGCTTGGGTAGCAAGACAGGAATTGATTTACCCCAAGAAGCAACGGGGCTATTGCCATCACGGGCTTGGAAAGCGAAACGCTTTGCTAAAGATCCTTACCAACGGAGTTGGTTACCAGCCGATAGTGTAACCATGGGAGTTGGTCAGGGATTTAATCATTATACGCCACTCCAAATGGCATATGCGACCAGTATTTTGGCAGATGATGGAGTGGCACATAGACCACATTTGTTACATCGAGTTTTAGATAAATCGGGGAATGTTGTTTATAATTATCAACAATCACAAACTACGATTCCAATTGCTAAAGCCGATCTAGATTTAATTAAGCTGGGTATGCAGCGCGTAATGCAAACAGGGACTGGGGCTAAAGTTGGTGCGGGTGTGAAATACACGATGGCAGGTAAAACTGGCACGGCTCAGGTAGTGGCATTGCAACAAAATTCGCGGAAGTCTAAATTTAGTGGTAGTCAATACAAAGATCATTCATGGTTTATAGCCTTTGCTCCAGTAGAGAATCCCAAAATTGCGATTGCGGTAATTGTAGAAAATGGTGGCTGGGGTGCCAGTGCGGCAGGTCCAATTGTGCGGCAAATTTTTGATAGTTATTTACTCCAGAGCGAAAGTAACAATCAAGAATCACAAGTTAAATATAAAAAATTTACCCCAACTAAAATCATTCAACCTGTAGTTACGAGTGATGATGAGGTTGAAAATGGTGATGACACTTCTAAAGCTGTGGTGGAAGAACCCAGCGTAGTAGAACCTTCAGGAGGTAGTAATAATGACTCAAACACTCCACAATAAGTTATTTAGGGTATGGAATTATTTATTTAATTTTGACTATGTGTTAATTTTTCTTTTATTGACATTATTTGCGGTAAATGTATTTATTCAATATTCAGCCAATGATCAAAATATGACCCGGATGTATAACGATATATTTTATTTAGCGCTGTCATTTGTGTTGATGATTATAATTGCGGGAATAAATATTAGCAAAATTCGTGCTGCGGCGCTACCGTTATATATTTTATCATTGGTGTTAATTGCTTTGGTTTTGCTCATTGGGGTGCGGGTTAATGGCGCGCAACGCTGGTTGAATTTGGGAATCCGCATCCAACCATCGGAATTATGTAAGTTGGCCGTGCCATTATTAGTAGCATATGTAATTTCGATAAAAGACCACATTTTAAGTTATAAGGATTATTTAGTTGGCTTTGTGATTATTGCCATTCCTTTTGCCATGATCGCCAAACAGCCAGATTTAGGAACTGGGATTTTAGTTTTTGCCGCTGGGTTTTTTGTGTTGTTTTTTGCGGGATTACCTTGGAAAGTAATGATTGTTAGCTTGATTGGAATAGTGGCATCAAGTCCATTAATTTGGAGTTTTCTACTGAAAGATTATCAAAAGCATCGCTTATTAACCTTAATTGACCCACAATCAGATCCTTTGGGTAAAGGTTACCATATCATTCAGGGGATAATTGCAATTGGGTCGGGTGGTCTTTGGGGGCAAGGCTATTTGCGCGGAAGTCAGGTTCATTTGAATTTTATCCCAGAAAAACACACCGATTTTGTGGTGACAGTTTTAGCCGAGGAGTTTGGCTATGTCGGTGTAGCTGTGGTGCTGATGCTGTATCTTTTGGTGGCATTACGTGGCTTACGGATTACACGGATGGCACAAGATCGTTTTTCCAGAACACTAGCAGGAAGTATTACGCTTTCATTTATGCTGTATGTTTTGATTAATATGGGGATGGTTAGCGGTATTTTCCCCGTAGTTGGTGTACCGCTGCCTTTGATTAGTTATGGCGGAACTGCCACGGTGGTATTAATGATTGGTTTTGGTATCTTGCTCTCGATTGACCATCAGCGGCGCTATCGCCCACTCTAAGCACTTGTGAGGTGAATCGTTAGGTTGGATTAATCATGTAACTCTTTATAGCAAATCCTGGCGATATGACATTATTGTTCAATGGCTGCGGTAACTAACTTTGCGATTTCTTCATCAAGGATAATTATATTGGGCCTCCATAATGATTTTGGCACACTGGTATGGTAGCCGTATTGAGTTGCTAATTCTCCCAGCCGCCTAGTATTTGATCCTGCAATATCGAATTTCAAGCAGAGTTGGTTAATGCAATTAGCAACCGTGCTTCGTGATATCTTTAGTAATTGTCCAATTTTTTCTTGGGTAATGCTGTTAGCTAGTAAAAATATTACTTCGTCTTCTCTTTGGGTTAGCTTAATTGCTGATGTTTTGGGTTTAAATATGCCATTGTTATAGAGATAATCTTGAAAGTTAAAGAATTTATTTTCTATGGCAACGCTTTGTAAAGCAATAATTTCGCCAGAATGATGATAAATTGGTAAAAATGTAACCATAAAAGAGGTGAACATATTATTGTAGGGTAATAAATCTACAAAATATATAATTGCTCCAGTTTTAAAAACGTGCCTTTGAAGTTGAATAATTCTTTGGGCGTGTAAAATTAGCAGGGGTCTATTTTGTTCAGAATAGAATTTGCCAAATACTTTTTCCATTAGGTCTTTGTTATGACAGTCTAAATAGGATGTATTTTCTATTTCTTGCCACGATTTAAATCCAACGCTTCGTGCTGATAAGTCTGTGCATATTTTGAGCCTTAGCTCGTCATCAAAAAGAGCTGCGTGCACATTGTTTTTAAGAATATGTTTGAAATTTGGCAGCAGTATGTCATTTATATATTGCCGTTTTTCTATGGCTGTAAGCATAATCTAATCTTTCCGTAGAGTAATTTAATTTCTTGATTTTACCATCTTTTAGCTATTTTTTTAATTAAGATGTACATTTATATAGGTTTTAGTTTGAAATATCTAAATACACGACCTATAAGCTAACGATCTATAGCGCAGCATTAATAATGACTCTTGAGTAACTTTATTTTGCTAGTTTGCACTTTAACTTGAATGTGCGCTGAATAGTGTGTGGAGACTTTTAAAGCAAGTTGCTGAATATGCTATAATATTGCTCAATTATTAATTATTTCTATACATCATTGCCGTTTATTTTCGGTAAATTGATTCAAATTAAATTAGGATAACATGAAAAATATCAGAAATTTCTCAATTATTGCCCATATTGATCATGGGAAATCAACCTTAGCCGATCGCTTTATTGAATTTTGTGGTGGTTTAGATAAACGTGAAATGGACAGCCAAGTTTTAGACTCAATGGATATTGAGAAAGAGCGCGGAATTACAATTAAAGCCCAAACGGCATCCTTAAATTATAAAGCCAAAGATGGTATTATCTATAATCTGAATTTAATTGATACACCTGGACACGTGGACTTTTCCTATGAAGTGTCACGTTCACTATCGGCATGTGAAGGTGCGTTGTTAGTGGTTGATGCCTCGCAAGGTGTTGAAGCACAGACGGTTGCTAATTGTTATACTGCAATTGATTTGGGCATTGAAGTTTTGCCAGTTTTGAATAAAATTGATTTACCTTCCGCCGAGCCTGATCGAGTTGCCCAAGAAATTGAAGATATTATTGGTCTGGAAGCACTTGATGCGGTACATTGTTCAGCTAAAACAGGGCTAGGTTTACAAGATGTCTTAGAGTTGGTGGTGGCTAAAATACCTGCGCCAAGTGGTGATGCAGCTAAGCCATTAAAAGCCTTAATTGTTGATTCGTGGTTTGATAACTACGTCGGCGTGGTTATGCTAGTGCGGATGATTGATGGCGAATTGAAGCCTAAAGACAAAATTAAATTAATGAGTAATAAGGCGGTTTTCTTGTGTGAACAAGTCGGTGTTTTTACTCCGAAAATGTTGCCACGTCCTAAATTATCCGCTGGACAAGTTGGCTATATTATTGCTGGGATTAAAGAATTACATTATGCCAAAGTTGGCGATACAGTTACTTTAGAAGCTAATCCAGCCACTGAGCAGTTACCTGGCTTTAAAGAAATTCAGCCAAAAGTATTTGCGGGATTGTATCCAGTTGAATCGCATGATTATGAATCTTTACGTGACTCGCTTGAGAAGTTAAAACTCAATGATTCTTCATTAAATTATGAACCAGAAGTTTCGCAAGCGTTGGGCTTTGGTTTTCGCTGTGGCTTCTTGGGTTTGTTGCACATGGAAATTGTCCAAGAGCGCCTAGAGCGTGAGTTTGATATGGATTTAATTACCACGGCACCAACTGTTGTGTATCAGATTTTGGAAAAAACTGGTGAAGTTATTACGGTGGAAAATCCAGCTAAGTTGCCTGACCCAAGTCGAATTCAGGAAATTCGTGAACCGATTATTACGGCAAATATTTTGGTGCCAAATGATCATGTCGGTTCGGTAATTACCTTATGTACGCAAAAACGCGGTGTGCAGACAAATATGCAATATATGGGTCGTCAAGTAATGTTGAGCTACGAAATGCCACTTAATGAAGTGGTTCTAGATTTCTTTGATAAATTAAAATCAGTGTCCCGTGGTTATGCGTCTTTTGACTATGAATTTAAAGAATTTCGTGCCTCCGAGCTAGTTAAATTAGATGTATTAGTGAATGGCGAACGGGTTGATGCGTTGTCGTTGATTGTCCATCGGAGTAATTCAGTGTATCGTGGGCGGGCGCTAGTTTCTAAGTTACGAGAATTAATTCCGCGCCAAATGTTTGATATTGCGATTCAAGCTGCAATTGGTGCCAATATTATTGCGCGTGAAACGGTTAAAGCCATGCGTAAGAATGTATTAGCTAAATGTTATGGCGGTGATATTAGCCGTAAGAAAAAACTGTTGGAAAAACAAAAAGCTGGTAAAAAACGCATGAAGCAAGTGGGGAATATTGAAATTCCGCAAACGGCATTCTTGGCAATTTTGCAAGTTGAATAAAGTATTTAAGCTACGGGATTATCCTGTAGCTTTTTTCTTGGTGCGCCAGAGATTAATTAAAACATCGCTAGGTGGCTAAAGTCTGCGATTAGGGCAGCTAATGAAATCATGCGGTGCTCATGGCTAATTCTATTGAGATTAGTACACGTGTTTATTAAGTATTCTCGCTAAGAAGGCTTAAAATATCCTCAGCTATAATTAATTCTGATTTATGATTAAGTGGAAATTTAGTTATCAATTAAGCATTAAATTTAATTGAGTCTTACAAAAACTGGTAAATTATAAATTTGCGTAAGATTAGCCAGCGCGACATATGATAAAATAATGTGAAATCTTATTTTTTGAGGTATAACTATGCATAATCAATTTAACACGCTCTCAGAACTTTCAACTAAAAGTGGTAATTCATATAAATACTACTCTTTACCAAAACTAGCTGCGGCTGGTTTTAA
>JAIETT010000228.1 GCA_019744945.1 Burkholderiales bacterium | reverse complement strand
ACATTAATTCCAACATTGGGATTATAATTTGATTAAGAGCGCTATTTTAACACTTTTAAACGCACTAGATATAAAATAAGGCTATACATCATAGTTATAGCCCTATTTTATTCATTTATTTAACAAAAATCACCGAAGCTGCAGCAATTAGCATCGAAATTCCAGCAACGCCTAACATCATAACCGCATTCCCGCCAACAAAAGCTAGAATAATTCCGCCTAAAACACCTGCGGCAATTTGAGGAATTGTTATGGTAGCATTAAAAATCCCCATATACACGCCCATTTTAGAGGCTGGTAGAGCGGCAGATAAAATTGCATATGGCATAGCTAAAATAGCCGACCATGCAATCCCTATTCCAACCATAGAAAATAACAACATATATTTATCATGAATAAATACCATTGAAATTAAACCCATACCGCCTAATAATAATGACCACATATAAACTGACTTACGGCCAAATTTATTTGCTAGTTTACTCATAAATACGGCAAAGATTGCAGCACAAACACTATATGCGGCAAAAATAATCCCCACCCAGTTACCAGCTTCATTAAAGGCGGCAGAGGTTGAATCCGTTGGCAAAGTATGCCAAACATTTTCGGCTATCGCTGAAGTTGTATAAACCCACATCATAAATAATGCAAACCATGAGAAAAATTGGACAATCCCTAAACGCCACATTGTACTTGGAGTATCTTTTAATACTTGAATAAATGATTCTTTATTTTTACTTTCTGCAGAAGTTATGCCATGATAACGCGCATATTCCTCAGGCGGGTATTCTTTGGTCGTAATTGCCGTCCACAATACAGAGGCTAATAAGCAGCCACCACCAAAATAAAAGGCCCAAATAACCGTTGGCGCAACCTTTGCACCAGGTGCAGGAGTATTTGCAACCCCAAACCAATCCAAAGCGAATGGTAATAAGGAACCTATCACAGCACCAGTATTAATCAAGAAACTTTGCACCGAGTAACCTAAATTACGTTGTTCATCTGAAACAACATCACCAACTAACGCACGAAACGGCTGCATAGTAATATTAAAAGCAGTATCCATAAACAGCAACATAAATGCGCCAAAGAATACTGGATAAATAAAAGACGCAAAATGCTCTGAATTAGGCATAAAGAACATGGCTAAGGCCGAAGTTAATGAACCCAATATAATAAATGGAACTCGACGCCCCATTCTTGTCCATAATTTATCACTCGATAAACCAACAATTGGCTGAACAATTAAACCCGCAAATGGGGCTGCCAACCAAAAATAACTTAAATGCTCAACATTAGAACCAAGTGCGGATAAAATTCGGCTGGTATTACCCATTTGCAAAGAATAGCCAATTTGCACCCCGAGAAATCCAAAACTAATATTAAAGATTTGCCAAAAGCTTAACCGCGGTAATTTACTTTTCATCATCATACTTCCTTAAAAAAATTATGCAATATCGTGCCCCAAAAAACTAACCCATAATTCAAACCAGTCATCGCGACTCAAATTAATATTTATACTTTGAATTGCGTGAACGACTCGATTTAATTTACCGCTTCCTAATATAATCTGCGGCTGACTAGGTAACTTCAATAACCAAGCTAAGGCAATTAAATCAGGTGTTACCGCGTAATGTCGCGCAAGCTTAATTAAGGAAGCCTGTACACGTTGGCTACTAAGCTCATTAGTATCTGTAAATATGCGTCCACCTGCAAGTGGTGACCAAATTTGTGGAATAATTCTTTTCATTTGCAAATGATCAAAGTTTCCGTTTATAAAATTCTCATGACATAAAACCGAAGCCTCAATTTGATTGGTTTGTAATGGATAATCGAGGTAAGATTGGAGTAATTCAAATTGTTCGGGTGTAAAATTAGATACACCAAAATTAAGAACTTGGCCTGTTTTCTTGAGCTGATTAAAGGCTAAGGCTATTTCAGCAGCATCCATTAAAGGATCTGGGCGATGAATCAACAGTAAATCAAGATAATCGGTTTGGAGATTGGTCAATGAACGCTCTGTTGCTGTAATTATATGTTGAAATGAAGTGTCATAGATATGCTGGGTATGCTGTGGAAATTTTGATGATTGTAGTTTAATCCCACACTTTGAAGTTAATTTAATTTTTTGTCTGAGCGATGGAGTTAGTTTTAGCGCATTTCCAAATAATTCCTCACAGCTATAATCACCATAAATATCTGCATGATCAAAATTATTAATGCCTAATTCAATAACTTGCTGAATATATTTATTTAAATCTTGTGTAGAATACGACCACTCACTTAAGCGCCAACATCCCAAAATAAAACGTTGTGTCACTACATTTAAATTAATTTCTGACATAAAGGCTCCTTAATTTGGCTATTTATTAACATATTCACTAAAAAACATACTCGTTATTCAACCACAATCAACGTTAATATATTGCTTTTAACCTCACTCTACGTGAAACAACGCATTTTAACATAATTTGAGTAATGTCATTCCAACAAAATCAGCGCATTAAAATTTAATTCCAACCTTAATACTCTTTATGCTAAAATAACACACACGTACTATTTTTAACATTTTAATTAGGGATAAAAATGAATTATGTTTTCATTTCGCCTCATTTTCCACCCAATTTCTACAACTTTTGTGTGCAATTACGTAATGCTGGCGCAAATGTATTAGGAATCGGCGATGGGCAATACCACGAATTTAGACAAGAGTTAAAAGATTCACTAACGGATTACGCTCAAGTCGACATGAATAACTACGATCAAATTTACCATACAATTTTACACTTTAGTCACAAGTATGGAAAAATTGACCGCGTGGATTCACAGTTAGAACATTGGTTAGGACTTGAAGCACAAATTCGCCGAGATTTTGACATTTACGGCCAAAAACCTGAAGATCTACAAATTAACCAAAGTAAGCTCGGCATGAAACGTGTATTCCATGAATGTGGAGTCCCTTGTGCCGAAGCAATATCACTTTCTGCTAGTAATGAAGAACTTAAAGCATTTGTTGAACGCAATGGCTATCCTTTCATTGTCAAACCAGATAAGGGCGTTGGTGCAAGCAATACTTACAAAGTAGAAAACCAAGATCAACTGATTCAAATTTTACAAAACAATCACAATAACTATGTAATTGAACCATTCGTAATTGGTCAAATTGTAACCTTTGATGGACTTGTTGATAAAGACAGCAATATTATGTTCCATTCATCATTTGAATTAGGCAACGATATACTAACTGCGCTCAAAGAACAACGAGATACTTCATATTTCTACAATCGGGATATTAATCCGCTTTTAATTGAGTATGGTCGTAAAATCGTCAAAGGCTTCAATGTTCGTGAGCGTTTTTTCCATATTGAGTTTTTCAAAATACGCGAAAATGAATATAAGGTCATCGAAATCAATGTTCGACCACCTGGTGGCTATGGCATTGATATGCAAAACTACTCTTGTGATATCGATTTATTCAAAGTTTTTGCCGAGCTTGTAGTACATAACAACAATCATCTTGAATATGAAAGAAAATATAATGTTGCGTGCGCATTGCGCCGTGATCGTTTTCATTATGTTCATTCAATCGATGAAGTTATGCGCAGATTGGGTCCTATTGCAGTTGACTATAAACGTCTTCCAGATGTATTTGCCGCTGTGATGGGTAATGACACTTTCATTCTTCGCCATCCAGAACATAAGGAACTATTCGAAGCTGTGGCTTTTGCACTCGAAAAATATTAGTCCTTTCCATAAAAATGGCTAATCCACATGGATTAGCCATTTTACTATTCTTCTTTATCTAGCTAGTTTAGATTTAGATTGCCTATTTTCAATTTGACTTGTTTATTAATTCACACAACCAAACAAGTAATTATTAATATGTTAATTTTATTTTCTCAACTAAGTAAAATAAAATCTACAGCAAAAATATTTTAAGTTGCGGATACAGAAGCATAATGATCAGTTAATTCCGTAATTTCAACACTAATGCCTAACTTTAGATGTCCTAAACTTTTAGCAAATCCATTACTTAAAACATTCTTTAAATCAACGGCTGTTGCGCTTAGCAGGCTCGCCTGACGCCCTTTCAAAACTCGAACTGAAAGGTGAACAAAAGCATTCTCTGAATGATTATCACCAAGAACAAATATCTCATGCAAAACTAAACGACTTTTACAGCTTGATAATTTGGTAGGCAATTTACCAACCAACAAATTTTGGCACTCTTGCAAAATAGTTTTAATTTTTTCATTAGTTTCAATGATATTTGAGGACGCTTCTAACACTAAATGTGGCATAACAATCTCCTTGTTAAATTAAATAATTTACTCACGCTCTTAAATTTAATTTTCATCGTCATCATTGCTCGGGTTAATACCATCAATTAGACGCACCATTATTTTATCAACACGATAACCGCCATCGCGATCGACATCAACAATTTCAAATAGATAATTATCAAATTCAAATTTATCAAAAACTTTAGGCAAGCGACCATGTTCGCGCCCAATAATAGAAATTACAAATCCAGCCGCAGTTTGATAACTACCCACATCACCATCTGGTAAATCATGAATTTCTAATTCATCAAGTAAATCATTAATTGAAGCTGTTCCATCTACTAACCACTTTCCAGACGGATCTTTTTCAATTAATTGACTATATTCATTATTTACATTCGGAATATCACCAATGACGGCGGTAACTAAGTCGCCCAACGTAATCAAACCATCAACATGTCCATGTTCATTATAGACTAGCGCAGTATGGGTTTTATAGGTGCGGAATGATTCTAAAATTTCGATTAACGTTAAACTATTTGGAATTGAATGAATTGGTTTTAAACCATCGGTCCAATTAATTTGTAAAATATTACCAACTTCTTGTGACTGGCGCACAATTTCTTTGATTACTTGAATTGCAGGTATATAACCTAAGACATGTTCTAAATCTTCTTTACAAATTAATAAATTTTGGGATGGATTAGCCAGAATTTTATCAATGTTTTCAATCGCCGCGGCCGTTACATCAATAAAAACAATATCCGAGCGTGGTGTCATTAATGAACCAACTTTACTTTGATCTAAACGCCAGACATTTTCAAATAAATCACGTTCTGTTTGTACCAAGACTCCAGATTGAGCACCAGCCTCGAACATCGCATCAATATCTTCTTCGGAAACGTCTTCATTGCGTTCAGTAGATAAACCCATCAAGCGCAATAAACGATCACTTAAGAAAGTGAAGCTTTTAACAATTGGTAACAATAGTTTAATCACCGCATGCGTAATTGGTGACAAGAAGGTTGCAACCGCTTCTGGATATAAAATCGCAATTCGCTTGGGTAAAATATCACCAAAGAGTAGCAACAAAAATGTGACTACAAAAAATACGCTTATTGATGCAACATGCGATTCATAACCAGGAAAATAACCTATTTGTTTAATTTGTTCTGCAACTTTACCTGATAATGAGGCTTCAACAAAAGCCCCTTCCAACATAGTGATGACCGTTAAGCCAATTTGAGTCGTTGCGATAACAGGGGTTGGATTTTCTGCTAACTTTAAGATCTTTCTAGCTTGGTTACTGCCATTATCAACTAAACTTTGTAAACGCGTTCTTTTCGATGCAATTACAGACATATCTGAAATTGTAAAAAAAGCATTCGCAAAAATTAAAACTAGTACAATAATAATATCTGATGTCATGAAATTCCTCTAACTATTCATTTAATATAACAATTTCTCTGAGCCCGATCAAGAGTAAATCTGGAACAATCTCATCAAAAAACTGTGAAGTGTTAAGCATCGTAGCAAAACCACCAGTGCCTATAATTACCAACTCACTTCTAACTATATGATACTCCGCAATCACTTGATTTATCAACTCTTTTGCTGCTCCAATTTGACTATAATATAAACCAGATTGAATGGCTTGACGAGTATCTTTGGAGATCGGCTTTTGTGGAGCAGAAATATTTACCGTAAATAATTTTGCCGTGTTATTTTGCAAACTTTCCATCATCAAACGAATTCCAGGCAAGACAGCCCCACCAATAAATTCAGCCTGTGGTGTTACATAAATCATCGTAGTTGCAGTACCAAAATCAAAAATCAATAAATGTTTATTTGGGTATTTGGTAATCCCACCAACCGCACCAGCAATTAAATCCGCACCAATTTCACCTGGATGATTCGATGAAATTTTAATCCCAGTCTTAACACCAGGTTGTAGAAATAGGGGTTTTAAATTAAAATACTTTAAAAATGCCGCTGTTACACTATAATCAACTGACGGAACCACCGAGGCAATCGCAACTTTACGCAATAAAGTCGGCTCAATATTATTTTCACGCAGCACCTGCAATAAAAAAACTGCAAATTGATCAGAAGATCCAACGTGCGCAGTATTATGCCGAAACTGCACTTGTAATTCACCTGTTGCGGCAAAAACTCCACAATGAACTTGTGAATTACCAATATCAATACATAGATACATATTACTATTCCTATGATAATTTTTTTACAAAATACTGAGTCA
>JAIETT010000030.1 GCA_019744945.1 Burkholderiales bacterium | reverse complement strand
TTTAAAGCTGATTATGAGCCAGATTTGAGTTATATTGAGTCAGCTGCACAATTGATTGCACCTGTCTTAAAAAAAGGGGACATCGTTATTTTGGAATCAACTTCACCAGTTGGTGCCACTGAACAAATGGTAGCATGGTTGCGTGAGCTACGGAGTGACTTGGAATTTCCAAGTGAGGCAAATCAAAACCCTGATGTGTATGTGGCATATTGCCCAGAACGTGTTTTACCGGGTAAAGTGGTTGAAGAATTAATTAGTAATGACCGTATTATTGGTGGTTTAACCCCTAAATGTGCGTTGCTTGCAGAAAGTGTGTACCGTATATTTGTCAAAGGACAATTATTGCATACTAACGCTCGTACGGCTGAAATGTCAAAATTAACCGAAAATAGCTTTCGTGATGTAAATATCGCATTTGCCAATGAACTATCAATGATTTGTGATAAATTAGACATTAATGTTTGGGAATTAATCAATTTAGCGAATCATCATCCACGAGTAAATATTTTACAACCAGGTCCAGGTGTTGGTGGACATTGTATTGCTGTAGATCCATGGTTTATCGTGAGTAAAACTCCAGAACAAGCGCGCTTGATAAAAATTGCACGGGTCGTAAACGATAGCAAACCAGAGTGGGTAATTGATAAAGTGAATGCTGCAGTAGTTAGTTTCTTGCAACAACATCCAGAAAAATCTATCAAAGATGTAAAAATAGCTTGCTTTGGCTTAGCATTTAAACCAGATATTGATGATTTACGTGAAAGTCCATCAATGGGTATTACGCTAAGCCTAGCTCAACAATATTCAACTCAGGTAATTGCAGTTGAGCCAAATGTTGAAGATACACCAAAAAAATTAGTAATGGAAAATGTTTTCTTGGTGAGTTTAGACACCGCGTTACAAGCAGATGTGTTGGTACTATTAGTTGATCATCAGGAGTTTAAACAACTTGATAGTAAATATTTAGTTAATAAGTTTATTGTTGATACTAAAGGTATATGGTAGAACTTATATAGAAATATTGATTAGTAAGTTTAAAGAGGTGGTATAGGTGATTAAATTTTTAGTTGGTGGTTTTGGAGTTGATTTAGGTTTTATAACCCAGTTAATGCATGAAAATGGAGTTGAGGAACTTGATATTGCTGAAATTAGTCAAGAGAAAGCATCACTTAACAAAAATTGGTATTGTGTTTTAGATGATGTTGATCAAATAGTAGATATGGATTTTAATGCTTGTGATACTCAAATTTTGTTGTTCTATGTTAGCCCATATGAGCTATTAAAGCAAAACATTCATGCTAATGATGTAAAATTGATTGCGAGTAAACTTGAAACATGGTTTTATCAAGTGAAGCAGTTTACTCAATTACTGGATAGTTCGCAACGATTTATAGCCTTTAGCTTTCAGGAATGTCAGCAGAATCCAGAGAAATTTATTTCTTCAATAGTTAACAACTTTAAAATTATAGATACGATATCTGATTTGGTTGAGATTGATGATGTTAAGAGTCGTATGGGTGTTGATATAATTAATCAGAGTCGTGAATTAACTGAATGTTATGATGAAATTGTTGAGATGTCGCATCCATTAACTGATGCTGGTATCAAAAAATTTATTGAACGCCTAGAAGAGAAAGTTGCTGAACAAATTAAGCTAACGGTTCAAAAAGAACAACAGCTTGCTGAGTTGAACCAGAAACTATTGCAAAGCCAGACGCAGATTAGTACAGAACAACAAGAGTTTGAACAAGCTAAACTTGAGCTATCAAAATCACTTGAAACTAAGCAAGCTGAATTATTGCAATCGCAAGCAGCTAATAGCAAAATCACCAGTGAAAGCCAAGCTCAGTTAAGTAGATTATCTGCCGAGTTGCAAGCCAAAGAAGCTAAAGTTGCTGAACAAATCAAGCTAACTGCTCAAAAAGAACAACAGCTTGCTGAGTTGAACCAAAAACTATTGCAAAGCCAGACACAGATTAGTATAGAACAACAAGAGTTTGAACAAGTTAAACTTGAATTATCAAAATCACTTGAAACTAAGCAAGCTGAATTATTACAATCGCAAGCGGCCAATAGCAAAATCACCAGTGAAAACCAAGCCCAATTGAGTAAGTTAACCGCAGAACTGCAAACCAAAGAAGCTGAATTAGTAACTAAGCAAGCAGATTTTAGCGCACAGCAGTCAACTATAGTCAAACAAGTTGAAGAGCAAGCAATCCAATTAAACCAACTTAATGGACAATTATCTGCGAAAGATGGATTGTTGTTAGCTGCACAGGCTAAAATTGACGAGCAAAGTAAATTAGCTGTTTATCGCGCAAAAATAATAGGCGAGTTAAAATCTGAATTAACAACGATTAATGTGCGTTTTGCTAATTTAGAGCGTGAACATACTATTTTGGAGCAAAAGTATGCCTTATTGAAGGTTGAGGTTGTAAAAGTAGAGGCCAATATTGATATGATCAAAGAGTTTGCGCTAATTAAGTAAACCTTATAGTTTTAGGTGTAATATGAGAAACAAATATGTATTGAATAAAAAATATTTGCAAATGAGTAAATCTTCGCAAAATAGCTTAAAAAAAAAACATAATTCTGTATCAGGTAGTTCTTCAATTGATTTGTTTGATGTTATTGATGATGTTAGTTCATATGAAAAGAATCATGATCGATTAACTTTAGGACGAGCTGTCACACAGTGGCAATTTGGTGATTGGGAGTCAATTGCATCAATTAACATTACTGAAGTGCAAGAAGTTGCTATTCGTGCAAAAGTAGCTTTGCTGATGGCTGCTGCACACCAACAGCTTGGAGATGTTGATAAGACGAAAGAGTATTTTAATTTAGCACGCTACTTGGGATGTAGTCGAGAGCAGTGCTTACAAATGATGATTTCAGGTGTTTATAATATACTAGGTTGTGCTACGTCAATTATTGACAAGAGAAGTGAGCATGTTTGCGAATTATTTTCTAAATCAATACAAATAGCTTCGCCTTACTCTGATGCAGAGCTAATTACGGGAATGAGAGCTTCAAAACTTTTATCAAAAGATACTTATCAAGATGTCAAAAATGCGGTTACTCCTGAAGATGTTATAATATTGGTGTTAACTTGCACTAAAAATGTTCATAAATTAGATTTTATACGTGCTACGTATGGCAATGATGCAGTAAAATTAGGTTATAGGTTACTATTTTTAGTCGGTGTGCCAACTATTAATATACCGATGATTGATGGAGATTGTTTGCTTGTTCCTTGTGAAGATAATTATGAATCATTGTTTTTAAAATTGTTGTTAGGATATAAATACTTATATGATAATTTCAATTTTAAGTGGTTATATAAAATAGATGATGATTGCTATTTAAATATAAGGCGTATTACGAATGAAGTAATACCACAATTATCATCTAATTCAAGATTTTATGGTGGTTCTGTACATTCGGTTGGTATGAAAATGTCTGATACTTGGCCTTTTGGGAAATGTGAAAATGCTTTATTTGAGAAAAAATACAAGTATGAGGTAGCCCCCGTATCATTTGCCAAGGGTGGGTATGGATATTTTTTACATAAAAATACATTGCCATTAATTTTTATGCATGAAGATACTTTTAAGTTAGAGCTAATAAAGTTTGAATATTCTTACGAGGATTTAAGATTCGCACTTATACTCAGTGCGCATGGTATATTTGTTAAACAATTTGAAAATTACTTGATATGTAAAGAAATAGAGGTATGGAGCTCAGAAGACTTTATCTGTGTGTATGATATCGTTCAATTGAGCTCTTATTATAAACTTCAATTAATTTGTGATAAGCTTAATTGAAAAGAATGAGTTATAACAGATAATGATTATTAGTATATATTAATCGGTTAACTGAAATTGAATAAAGTAATATCGAAAGGTCAATATGAGTACAAATTTAATTAAGACTGCGAATATGTTATTTCGGAATAAAATGTATTCTGAAGCCCTTAAAAGCTATACTCAAGCAATTAATGTATTTCCAGAGCTATCTAATACCTTAGAGTTGAATGTTAAGATGTGTAAAAATAAAATATTGGCTGCTACTCCTGAGCCTATTCTTGGTTACACACCTTTTGTTTGTAAGGAAATTATAGTAGATAAAGATTTAAGTAGATTTTATACAAGACCAAAACATTTGCCAAAAGATATTACGTTTGATCATATTAATGGCCTTGGAAATGATTATAGTCATCTTTTAAACTTGGCATCCTCTGAAATTACAAAAGTGTCTATAGTTGTTTTGACATATAACAGAATTGATCCGCTGAGGAAAACTCTTGCTGGAATACTATTGCAAACGTATCCATTAACTTTAATTGAAGTTATTGTTACTGATGATGGAGGTAATGAAGATGTTTTGAGTGTGGTTAGGGAGTTTTCAAAGCTTTTAGATATTAAATATGTGTGGCATCGTGATGTTGGATTTACGCCTGCTGCGGCTAGAAACAATGGTGTTGGTATTGCAAGGAATGACTTTATAATATTGTTAGATGTTGATATGTACCCCAGCCGTGATTTAGTAGCTAATTATGTAAAGCATAGCCATATTGTTGACCGCTCTGTCTTGATTGGACCTAGAAAATATGTGGATATGAATAATATCTTATACTCTGAAATATTATCTCATCCAGAATTTGAAGCTAGCTTAGTGGAAGTTCGAACTAATAATGCCGTTGCAGATAAATCTGTTGGTGCAATATCTGTAGATTGGCGACTGGATGTATTTAAAAATACCGATAATCTAAAAAATGAAAAAGTACCGTTTAGAGTATTTGCATCTGGTAATGTAGCATTTTCTAAGGCTAAATTTAATGAAGTAGGGAAGTTTAACGAGTTATTTAATACTTGGGGTGGCGAAGATACAGAATTAGGATTTAGATTTTTTAATGCTGGTTTATATATGATTCCGGTTCTATCAGCTCTTGCATATCATCAAGAGCCTATTGGTCTCAATGAAACTGATCGTGCTTCAGGTAAAGAAATTAGTAATCAAGTATTTGGTGACCTATGCCCATATTATAGACATTTGACTCAAAAGAAAGCCGACTTTAGTGTTCCCAAAGTATCAATTTATATTCCAACATATAATGCGGAGAATACGATTTGTGATGCCATCGATAGTGTTCTTAGACAAACATTTAGAGATATTGAGGTATGTATCTGTGATGATGGTTCCACAGACGGTACGTTAGCAAAGTTAGAGAGATATTATGGGACCAATCCAAAAGTAAGATGGGTGTCACAATCGAATGGTGGAATTGGAGCTGCTTCAAATGCAGCTGTTAGGTTATGCCGAGGTATATACATTGGTCAATTAGATAGTGACGATTATTTGGCTGATGATGTAGTTGAAAAATGTGTTGCTCAAATGGATAAAGATTTAAGGATTGGTTTAGTCTATACAAGTTATGAAAACGAGCAGCCTGATGGCACGATTACTCCTGGTTATAACTATCCGGTTTTCACAAGAGAAAAATTAATTACAGCTATGATTGCACATCATTTTAGAATGTTTAGGAAATTATATTGGCATAGAACATCAGGTTTTAATGAGCGTATTAAAAATGCAGTAGATTATGATATGTATTTAAAGATTGCTGAGGTTTGTAATGCAGTTCATATAAATGTAATAGGTTATAGAAGAAGATTACACGGTAATAACACATCTGTTGTGAATTTTAAAGATCAAGTTAAAAATGCAGCTATAGTAGTAAGTAATGCATTAGAAAGATGTGGTGTTAGTTATAATGTAAAATTAGAGTCTGATGATAAACCATTATTAATTTTTACTAAAGGATAAATTTAAATGAATGTTACAATTTTAGGAAGACCATTCCATCGCCTGACAAGTGAGTTGGAGTTAATGAATTGGCACCTTACTTATGTGTTAGATGTAAATATTAATACAGTTGTTGAAAACTCGCATGTCTTGAGTAAGTCAGATGTAGTTATAGTAGTGTCGTTAAATATACTTCTTAATCATTATAATTTAGATATTTTTAGTGCAATTATAAAGAATTCTAGTCCCAAGACAAAAATTTTTCTTTGGACACAGGAGCCATTTTGGGACGCAACAAGTTTAAATCAAGATTTTGCACTTATATTTGGTAGAAAAGTATATTTTTACAATGTAGTAAATGGAAAATCTTTTTTAAGTATATATTCTCATTACTTTGGAGTTGGTGGCGTTTTATGGTCGGAAAAAAGAATAACAAATTTAGAAGTTCCAGAGAGAGATTTTCTAAAAAAAAGATTTGAGTTGGGTCAAGCAAATGGGCATCTAGTATCTGCTTATGCGACATGTTTTCATGACGTAAGATTAGATTTAAAATATTCAATCGTGAGAGAGCGAAATGATTTAATTTATAACAGTTTCCTTTTGTGTGATTACTTTAATAGCTCATATAAACTGTACTAATGAAAAAAAAACCACACGTTTCTATCTAGAGAAGAAAGCTATATAGCCCTTTGAAGTTAATATACTTTTTGCACAGTTGTGCCAATACATAGGACGCCCACTGTAA
>JAIETT010000050.1 GCA_019744945.1 Burkholderiales bacterium | reverse complement strand
GCCATCGGATAAGTCTGAGTCAGCGCTACCGATAATTGTTGCAACTTAGTTTTAAGTCCACCAATTACATAACTATCGCGCGCATTTATAATCGCAACGTAACATTCATTGGCATTTACTAAATCCATCAGCAACTTTTCTGGCAAGCCACTCACCGCTAATAAACCACTCTCAGGCCACAGTGCGGCGGCTTGATTCATCAGTCGAGCACGGCTTTGGGTTAAATCTAACAACGTGGCAAAATCACAAGCTGCGCTGCACGCATAAGCGCTTAATTCGCCAAGACTATAACCCGCAAAAGCAACCGGTAATTCCAGTTGATCTTTTAATAACTGCCATTGCAAAAAAGCCAAACTAGCAATCAACGGTTGCGCATATTTATTACTAAATAAACTCTCCGCGTCAAGCGAAATTTGTGGCAGGAGAGCACAGTTAAGCGTCTTACTCAGTAGGTCTAATTGTGGTTGCAGCTGTGAATAATTGGCTAAGCCACTAAACATGTCGCTACTTTGATTGCCCTGACCGGTACAAATAATTCCTAAGCCCATAAGTTCCGCTCCACAGAATGAAGAAAAATTGTTGCGGCTAATAAATCCGCGCAACCACCTGGGCTCAAATTTTGTGCAACTAGTTGTTGATGAATCTGCGTGGCGTGGCTAAGCCAATCAACTTGTCTAATTCCACCATTTGCCACAAACTTAGCCGCTAAATTCTGCGCCAATGTTAAGCCCGCAGCCCCACCACGATAAAGTAAATTATTATCATTAACTTCTGCTAGTAAACGATAGAAAATTTCAAGATAAGCACGCTCATTGTATTGCGGATAAAGCGCGTGTAAACACGGTAGATAATTATCAAACAGCTCGCTAAAACCACTCGCCGCAGTGCTAAGTAAATTACTTGCCAACTCAGGATAACGTTGACGAATTGAGTTACCATGCGATTTACTCGTGGTTGGATGCTCGATTAAGCTCTCGCCCCACAATTGGCGAATTATTTGCGGGGTCTGGCTAAATGGCAATTGATGACTATGCGCATACGCCACTCCTGCTAACAAAATCCCCACAATAAAAATCGCCCCGCGATGCGTATTTACATTCTGCGTAGCAGATAGCATGGAGTGTTCAGCCTGCTTGCCTGCTCCCACCAATTCGCTAAATGGAGCGCCACGCGCACCTAATTCGGCAATTACCCGCCAATATTCATCCAGAGCATTGATGCTGGCAAGAAACGTGGCACTATTCATATCGCTATGGCTGCCGCTATCCACTAAACTAACCAAACCAGCTTTGGGATAAGCACTTAATTCAGCACATAGTGCCTCGCGCGCCAACCGAGCTAATTTATTCTGCCAATTAATCATCAATTAAAAACCCATCTAACTTAAACCTACATTTAAAGCACGCAGCAAGATTTTAGCAACATAGCTCGTAAAACATCACGTGACAGCAACTCCTGCGCAAAATAAGTTTTCACCAGCAATTGCTCACAAGGTAACAACCATTCGCGCCACGCCAACGCATACTTATGCGCAAAAACTAATTCCGCATCTACACGCCGTTGGATAATTTGCTCCAGTTCCACTAACAATGGAGTTAGCTCCGTCAGTTGCTCTAACGAGCTAATTTGCAATAAAATATCAATATCCGACCCACCGTGCAAATAGTTACGCCCAGTTAAAATTTGCCAACTTGCAGAGCCAAATAAATACGGCTCAAGCCCAAGTTGTTCTAATTGACAAATTAAACTCTCCAAGCGCGGATGGCTAATTAACTCACCTAGGCGCAGTAACGGCAGCGCACGACGATGTTGAATAATCTGCTGAGGATCAAGCAAATAACTCCGCCGTGAGAACTGTGATTTATCGGCACTCAGGCTCAGTGCGACATTGATTTTAGGGTGATGTAACTGACTCTGCCGCGTAACTACACATGGCAAATTTTCCTGCAACCAATTATTCAATTCAACTGGATAATTGGCAGCAGGTTTAAACCAAACTAAATCATGGCGCTGTAAGTTCATTGGGCGAGAATATGTTCAACGATCGTTGCAGCTAAAGTCCGCCCACCGCGCTGCAATCCATTCGTGCGCCAATGATGAATGTCGAGTTCTGAATTAAGTAATTCACTCACTCGTGGCATAAATTCAGCCGCACTAATCACCGCTTCCAAGGCACCTAAACGCACATAATTTTCCGCACCTGGAGCAAAAATCGCCGAAGTTTTACTGAGCTCTTGCAATTTAGCCACGGGAACTTTGGTTACGCGCGCCATTGCATCAAGCCACATCACCGCAATTTGCGCCTCATCCAAGGCAAATAAATAATCAGCATTTAAAGCTGTTGCAATAAATGCACCGCCTAGAGCCTTACCATAAACTAGTGCAAAAATTTTATGCCCTTTCGCACGTGCCAAATTAAAACACGCAATCAAATGCGCAAAATAGCTATTCAAACCCAATAACTCGGCATTATGACTAACTTTTTGCCCCGCCGTATCAACAATAATACAAATCGGACGCTCTGGCTGATTTTTCACCACCTCAAGGACAAATTGAGCCAAGCGCACACTCATTGCATTATCTAAACTGGCTTGATTAACCACGCCACATAGCGCAAAATCCTGCTCTTGATACTTAAATTCGCCACACAAAACATCATCACTAACCCTAATTTGGCAATTAACCCCAAAGGCGCTCTTAACTAATTGTTGGTATTCCATAACTACCTCGCTAACGCTAATAATAATTGTTGAAAGGCTGCATCATTTAAATCAGGCACACTTTGCGGATTACTAACGCCCAATTCGCCCCAAATTTCCGTCGCATCATGACAATTAGCAAACCGCGTAACTAAGCTAGCTAAATGCTCATTTTGGCGCACTAAACTCGCAACATCGAATTGAACTTGGCGCTCAAGTGCCGTAATTAACTGCTGTTTTAATGCCGTAAAATCAGTTGGCAAATATTCAGATAAGCCCAAAAGTGCGCGCTGTTTACCGCCACAGGTGCGCCAAACTAAGGCACGGTCTTTAGAATCATATTCATCCGCGCCCATCACCGTTTCAATCACCTCAGGACCAGAGACACCACTACGCCCTTGTTCACTGATTAGCAAAGTATCTGAACACGCTGCAGTAATTCCTATGCCACCAAAGGCGCCATTTTTACCCGCCACCAGCGCTACCACAGGAATCCCCGCTACGCGTAGGGCAAAAATACTCCTAATAATCTCACTAATCGAAATTTCACCCGCATTGGCTTCTTGTAAACGCACACCACCACTATCTAAAAGTAGCACCACGCCGCTAAATTTCTGTTGCAGGGCGCGTAAGCACATCCCAACAATTTTGGCACCATGCACTTCACCAACAGCACCACCCATGAAATTAGCTTGCTGGGCGATTATCGCAATTGGTTTACCATTAATTTGAGCATCCCCAATTACCACCCCATCATCAAATGAAGTTAATAAATCTAATTGTCCCAAATGCGGGCTAGTTAATTGTTGTGCCGCTGGATAAATTTCTTGAAAGCTATTTTCATCAACTAACGCCTTAATTCGCCCATGTGGGGTCAGTTCAACATAATGTGGATTACTCACACACGGATGACTCAAATAATTTTCATAGGCCTGACGTAAGCGCAAAGCAACTACCCCAGGTGTCGCACCACTATCATGAATAACAAACTCCAATCCACCCAACGCAAATTTAGCTGCAAAATCAGCAACCACCGCTTGCCAAATTGTGGCATAACCAGCTACATTGGTGAGCAGATTAAATTTCACTTGTTGCGCCTCAGCATGACTTAATAACAGCACCTCCAAATTACCCGAATTAACTACTCCAGTACTCGCGCCAATAAAACCCGCAGGCGCTGCATTACTCGGCAAAGTATAATTTAATTGTTCCATCTTACCAATCCCTAAAACTTGACGGTGGTTGATATAAGCCGCCTGAAATATTAACCAAATCTTTGATCGTTTTAGCGGCCAATAAATCGCGGCTTGCATCACGATAATTAATCCCTAAATCTTCGGGATATTGAATCGCACCTCGTTCACGCAATAAATTAACCATGACTTGATCACGGGCTAGACCAACTGGGGTATAACCTGCCACCCCACGAATCGCTTGCTCACGTTCATCAGCATTACGACATAACATCAAATTGGCAATTCCCTCTTCGGTCACCACATGCGTCACATCATCACCCAAAATCATAATTGGCGGCAAAGGTAAATTCATTTTTTCTTGCAACGCCCACGCATCGAGTTTCTCGACAAAAGTCGCCACCCCTGCGGCTTGAAAAGTATCAACCATTTGCACGACTAATTTACGTCCACGCAAAAAGGGTTTATTTTGACTCTCCGCAGATTCTTTACCCGCTTGCAACCACGTTGGCGTAGCATGACGACGCGCATTTACATCACTACCCAGATTAGGCGCACCCCCAAAACCCGTAATTCGCTCCAGCGTCGCCGTCGAACTATTGCCTTGTAAATCAATTTGCAGCGTTGCACCAATAAACAAATCAATTGCATACAAGCCAGCTAGCTGCGCAAAAGCACGATTACTGCGTTGTGAACCATCCAGCCCATTAAAGAAAATATCCGGATGCGCTTTTACATATTCGTTCATACCAACTTCACCACCAGGTGAACAAATCGTTTTAACAAAGCCAGCTTCAATTGCAGGAATCAAAGTTGGCACGGGATTAATTACTAAATTTTGGCAAATTTTGCCTTTCAAACCCAAGCTTTCGGCATAAGTTGGCAGCAATAATTCAATCGCACAAGTGTTAAAACCCACTCCATGATTTAAGCGATTGACGCCGTATTTAGCATAAATTCCTTTAATTACCAACATCGCCATCAAAATTTTCAGCTCATCAATTTTGGCAGGATCGCGGGTAAAGAGCGGGTTTAACACCATCGGCAACGGACTATGTACCACCACATCAACCCATGAGGCAGGAATATCCACTCGTGGCAAGACATCCACCACTTCAAAAACTTCGGCAATCACAATTCCATTGCGAAACGCGGTGGCTTCAATAATTGCGGGAGTATCTTCGGTATTTGGTCCAGTATAAAGATTACCCGCATGATCGGCTTGTGCGGCAATTACTAAGGCAACTTTGGGCGTTAAATCCATAAAATAACGTGCAAATAATTCTAAATAAGTATGAATTCCGCCAATGGTAATTTTACCGCTGGCGGCTAATTGCGCCAAGCGTGCACCCTGTCCACTTGAATAACAAAAATCGACCCGACTAGCCAGACCTTTTTCAAACACACTGATATGCTCAGGCAAACTTAATGCCGATTGCACAATATGCAGATTATTCACCACGCTTGGATCAACTTGAGCTAATGAACGAGCGAGAAACTTGGCTTGTTTTTGATTATTCCCCTCCAAGCACACCCGATCACCAGAGTGAATTAGCAACTGCAGGAGTTTAACTATTTCAGTTTTATCCACCCATTTACCCGCTAACAACGGCGCGACACTGGCTAGGCGCGCCAATTTATCTTTATGTTCTAGATCAAATTCCATTTTAATTACCTATTAATTTTAAATTAAATGTTATTAAATTAATCCATCTCACAAAACCTACACTACGTTCTAAAAAAGTATTCCATTGTAACAGAATAGACTGTTCAATACAGATTTTAATCCATTAAAAATACTTTCAAAACCTAACTCAAATAAACTTCTACTCAAGATCCAACCAAGCTAACTGAGCTCCGCCATCATCAAATCCCGCAGCGTTAAGTGCTTATGTTAAAATCAAGCCTTGAAATAAATTCCTTAGAAAGATTTACCCATGCAAAAAGGCTCCTTAACCCTAATTAGTTTCCTAATTAGCGCTATCCTCCTTAGCGGCTGCTCAACCATTATCGGTGGTTTTTCATCCACCGCCGAAGCCAGTGGTGACGGAATGGGACCAGCCACCCTTAGCGAAAGCAACACTACTTTACAAAATGACAAATTTGAAGCGCTCACCATCGGCGCGAATTTAACTGCAACTAAATTAGTTATTGGCGCGGATCTAAAGGTAACTGGCAACGCAAATCTGACTAAAGTAACCGTTAAAGATGATACTAGCGTAGGTGGCAATCTAATTTGCGATGACGTGACCTTTAAAAGCTCAGTAAATGTCTATGGTAATTTGACTAGTTCAGACAGTTATTTTGGTGAGGGCATTGAATTTGCAGGACGCACGCTCCAATTGAGCAACGGTAGTAAAGTGGTTGGTGAAATTATCAGTTCTAATACACAAGCTGTCACCTTAATCATTGATCATTCGGTGGTCAAAGGCAATATTGGCTTTGCCAATGCAACAAGCCGAGTAATTCTGCGCAATGGTGGTACGCTCAAAGGCAAATTACTCAATGGTAAATTAGAGCAAGAATAGCTTAAAATTTTCCATGCTGGGATTAATCCCACGTTTATGACGCACATGAAAAAAGCAGCCACTGAGGCTGCCTTTTTCAATCTAGAAAAGTTATTATTTAACTTTTCTAACCAATTTTTCTTTAATCCGTGCAGATTTACCTGAACGATCACGTAAATA
>JAIETT010000282.1 GCA_019744945.1 Burkholderiales bacterium | reverse complement strand
AATGATTATTTCTTTTTGGAAATTATGTACAGTAATAATTATAGCTACCCTCAAATAAATTTCACTATTATTGTTATAATAGTGAAATTTAGATTACATTCAAAAAGCAGAGTTTTTACTTCTGCTTTTGATTAATTTATCATTTTGGTCGTTGTCTTTGAAATAGTCTTAACCAATCCGTTACTTAGTTGTGATAATTGTTGACTCAACTTGATTTTGATCAATTAAACGACTTAGATAATCGGCTGGTATCAATCCTGAAGTAATCGAACCATTTGGTAAAACAATAGTTGGTGTTCCAGTTACTTGAACTAGATTATTACCAACATCTTGCATTTTAACCAAGTCTTTTGCCTTATTGCAGGTATTATTTTTACCGTATGGCTTATCTTTACCCATTACTGCAACAATAGCACTTTCTGGGTTTTCCGCACATAACAAACGTTTTGAATCATCTGCTGCATTTGGATGAATGGCTAATGGGAAGAAATAATAATAAATCGTCACATCTTTTAATTTACCCAAGGTTTCGGCTTCAAGTCGTTTACAAAATGGACAATCAGGATCGGTAAAGACTGCAATTTTGCTATTACCATTACCAATAACTCGTTTAATGGCGATATCCAATGGCAGTTTAGTCCAATCAATTTTATTAAGTGCCTCAGTCCGTTGTTCAGTAAGACTGGTTTTAGTAGTTAAATCCAGCAGATTACCAATTAATGCCATATTTCCGGTTGCATTAACATAGAAAACCTTGCGCCCTGAATCAACTTCATAAACACCAGTAAACGGTGTAATCAAAATTTGATCAACCACCAAATCAGGCAAGTTATTTTTTAAATTTTGTTTAATTGTTGTAGCCGTTGTACTATCAACAACACTACTTGCTGCATAAGCTGAAACACTGGCCACAATCAATAATCCAATCAAGCTAGTTTGTATAATTTTTCGCATAAATCAATACCTTAAATAAAAAAATAGGCTTGCAGAATATACAAGCCTAAATTAAGTCCGAAGAACTTATTGTGCAGCAGATGCAGCTGGTGCAGCACTAACTGGAGCTGATGCCGCAGGTGTTTTACCAGAAATTTCATCTAATTTAGCATTCAATTGATCAGCTGGTAACATTCCTGGAAGAATTGTACCATTTTCTAAGACCATTGTTGGCGTACCATCAACTTGTACTACATCAGTACCAAGTTTCATTACTTTATCCAATCCAGTTGTATCACAACTTACGTCAGTTGGTAATGGTGTATCTTTTTGCATAAAAGCACTCCATGTTGCAAGACGATCTTTACTACACCAAATTTTCTTAGCATCTGAAGCTGCATTTGGATGAATTGGTAATGGGAACAAATACGTATAGATTGTTACATCTTTTAATTGAGGAACAACTTGTTTTTCAAACATTTTGCAATATGGACAATCTGGATCGGTAAATACCGCAATTTTACGACTTCCATCACCAATAACTTGTTTAATTGCTAAATCTAAAGGTAGTTTGCTAAAATCAACTTTAGCAATTTCTTGCATCCGTTGTTCAGTTATACTTTGTTTGCTACCTAAATCAACCATATTACCAAAAACTGCGTATTTACCGTCAGTTGATACATAAAATATTTTACGACCAACTACAACTTCATATAAACCACTAATTTTAGTTGGGTTAACTTGATCAACTTGAGTTAATCCAGGAACTTGCTTAACTAAGTCCGCTTTAATTTGATCTGGAGTAACTGTTGCGCTATCTGTAGATTTGTTACAAGCTACTAAAGCGGCACTAATCATTAAACCAATAAGTATTTTTTTCATAATGTCTCTCATAAAATAAAAAAGAATAAAACAAGTCGATTATTATAACAGTAATTCTCTATAAAGACTAGGTAATTAATAGTTTATAGCTGAATTTATTAAGATTTTTTTAAGTGGTGTTAGTCGATTAACCAAATTTAAGCCTAAATTGCGCAATTCATTTACTACTGGCAAACGATTATGAAATAAACGATGTAGCAAATGACAAGTCATTTGCATTTTGCGAACCTCGGCTAATCGAGCATAGTTATAACGTGCAAGCTCCGTTGCATCTAAGTTATTGAAATTTAATGCCATGAGCTCAGCTAGTGCCCACGCATCGCCAAAACCTAAATTAACGCCCTGCCCAGCTAACGGATGAATAGTGTGTGCCGCATCACCGATTAAAATTACTCGTTCATGATAAAATTTTTCAACTAAATTTAACTTTAATGGAAAAGCCATCGCTTTAGTGATTAACTCCAATTTACCCAGGGTATTTTGCCCTGCATTAGCCACTAACTCACACAATTCATCTGGACTGGATGTTAATAATTGTTGCGGATTATCGTTTGACCAGACAATTGAAATGTGCTGATTAGGTAATGGTAAATAGGCTAAAACGCCATCACCGAGAAACCATTGGTGTGCAACATTATTGTGATCAATACTGCATTTAAAATTAGCCACCACGCCTGATTGATAATAAGGAATCGCATCGACGGTAAAGTTAAATTTATTACGCACAAACGAATTTGCCCCATCGGCGGCAACTAACCACTTGGCTTGAATTACTTCATCTGCATCATTCAATAATTCCACGCTAGTTTCATACATTTTTGCATCTTGAAGATTAGTATAAATAAATTTTACTTGTGGATATTTTTTCAGTTCCACGAGCACCGCATGGTGTAAATTACGATATTCCACAATCTTGGCCAAATACTGCCCTTTGCAGGTTGCTTTATCAAACTCAATAGCACTATTTTGATTACCGCGTACATTCATTGCATTAATGGTACCAATTTTGCTCCAATCAGGATTTACGCCTAATTTACTTAAGTGTTCTAAGTTACTTGGTGAAATAGCATAAATTTTATTATCAAAACCAGATTGATTTTCACTGAAATTTGGTTCAGTACGCTCAATAAAGGCAATGCTTAAATTTTCATTTTGCTTAATTAAATCTAAGGCAAAACTCGCCCCAACCAAACCTCCACCAACAATGGCTACATCATACATATTTTATAATCCAAAAATTAAACTTCGTGCCACAAAGTTTTTTACCAGCGGTAAATTACTCAGAGCAATGATTCCTGCTCCACGTAGGTGTGAGAACAGATTATTCTTCGTTTCCAATTTAGTTGCCAATAAATGAGTAAATCCAATTACGGCATTCGCATCTTTATTACGCAATTTATCATACTGTTGTAATTTAATTAAGTTAATTTGGTCATCTTCAGAAATTAAGTCACTTAATTGCACAACATCCCGGAGGCCTAAATTGAGTCCTTGCGCCGAAACAGGGTGAACAATTTGTGCTGAATTACCGATTAGAATAATTCTGGTTAAAACACGTTTTGGAATTTGAATCAGGTGCAACGGAAAGCTAACTGGTGCAGATAATAATTTAGCACCACCTAAACGCTGAGTAAATTCATCATCCAACTCGCTAATCAATTGCGGATGGTTAGCTTTTAATTGCTCAGCTAAATCACTTGCTAAAGACCAAACCACCACATAGTGATCTTCAAAAGGTAATAACACTAACGGACCAATTCCACCAAAGCGTTCATGAGCCAAATTAGCTGGTTTTTCTGCAGTTTGAATATGAAAAATTAAAGCTTGCTGTTGATAGTCATGTTTAATTTTTTTAGGTTGATCTGCAAGTAATTTACCACCCTCAGCCATAATTAGGAGCTCGGTACTAAGTATCTGCTCAGCATTATTTGCATCACTATAGCAAATTGTGGCAAACTCGGCACCATCATGTACCGCAATTACATTCCCGAGAATTAATTGAATTAGCGGTTCTGCATTGGCAATGGCTTCTAATTTGGCACAAATATTGGCATATTTAAGCGTAAAACCAAGCTGCTTTAATTTAAGTTCAGGCGCAGTTATTTGCGTAATGCCTAGGCCACGATGTGAAATTTGGACACAATTAATCGCGGTAGTGCAATCCTTATCTGGCCAAGCTTGCAGCTCACTTAAGATTTCATAACTAGCATGCGATAGCGCCAAAACCCGTGCATCATTCGCTTTAGTTAGACCTTGATCAATCAACGTAACCGCTTTACCTTGTTTGGCAAGTTTAATTGCCATGCTTAAACCAACAGGTCCACCACCAACAATTACAATTTTTTTATGCGTCATAATTATTAATAATCTAAAACTAAAACGGAATTAATTCCCGCATTTAAATTAGGAAGTATTTTTTCACTCGCAAATTTGACATGCAACGGATGCTCTAAATAGCTATTTCGTGCATTAATGCTGTCAAACTCCATAATAAAGCCATAATTAAAGCTGGCATTAAGTCCCTCAGGACTATTATTTTTGCCAAAGCTGTAGTTTTTCATTGGCGAAATAGCTTGAGCGAGTTGCCCTAACTCAGTTAAGATCGCGTCAGATTGTTCGGTAGGTAAATTCGCGGCAAATTCTAATAATACAATATGTTTAATCATGTTAATTCCAAAAAAAGCCCAAGGAAAACCTCGGGCTTTAAAAGTTCTTAATACTGAACTTGCATTTTCATAATTTCTTCATAACTAATCGCAACATCTTTAGTTTGCGCCTTAGCAAAAATTCCATCGGTTACTTTTTGTTCCATTGCCATCGCTTTAGCATTGTTTACACGTTGCTCGTCTTGGAAATACCAACCTAAATAATCACCAGAATCTTCATACATTTCAGCCATATCTTCAACAACAACTTTAACTTCGTCATCAGAAACACTTAATGCATTTTCTTTAATAAATTCTTGCACAAGAAGACGTAACACCACCATGTTTTTAGCATCTTTTTCAAACATTTCATGAGTTAGTTTGATTTGATCAGCTTTGTAGCCTTGCTTTTTCATGTTTTCTTCAGCATTCTTCATCATATTATGTACTTCGTCATGCACTAAAGCACCAGGTACTTCTAATGGAGATACTTCAGATAAAGCTTGCAATGCGTTATCGCGAGCTTTTAATTTAACCCGACGATTAACTTCACGTTGTAAATTTTCTTTAATTTCTTTACGTAAAGATTCTTCAGTGCCATCTTCAACGCCCAAGGTTTTAACAAATTCAGCAGTTAATTCAGGTAAGGTTTGTTTTGCAACTTCTTTTACCGTAATGGTGAAAACTGCAGTTTTACCTTTTAAATTCTCAGCATGATATTCAGCAGGGAAACTTACGCTAACTTCTTTAGCTTCACCAGCTTTTAAGCCAATCACGCCAGTTTCAAAATCAGGTAACATCCAACCTTGACCTAAAACAAATGGATAAGCTTCGGCTTTACCACCTTCAAATTCCACACCATCAACAGTACCCAAGAAATCTACGGTAACTTTATCACCATTTGCCGCAGCTTCATCAGACACGCTGTGAGTTGCACGTTGTTTACGTAAAATATCAATTGTAGTATCAACATCGGCATCGCTTAAAACACAACTTGGTTTAACTAATTCTTTAGTGCTTAAATCACCCAGTTTAACTTCTGGCATTACTTCAAAAGTTGCATCAAAAACAAATTCTTCACCCTCACTGCTAGTTAAATCAAATTTAGGGTAACCAACGATGTCTAATTTTTGTTCAACTAAAATTTCAACAAATTTTTTATTTAATTGTTCATTAATTGCATCTTCAAATGCACGGCTGCCATACATTTCTTCAACCATTTTTTTAGGTGCATGACCAGGACGGAAACCTTGAACCTTGGCTTGTTTAGCATATTTTTTTAATTCTGCCGCAACCTTAGTGTTCACAACTTCTTTACTTACATTAAAACTTACTTTGCGTTCCAAAGTGCTTACTACTTCAACTGACATCCTAAGAATTCCTTATAAATTATACAATATTAATACAATATTAGACGTGAATTATACCAGAGATAGCTTAAACGGTTGCAGATTAATTCCTTGCGCCTTTGAATTAACTCTAAATTTCATCTTCACCTCCACCTTAATTATTTTAATAATCATAATGGTTAAGCTGTAATTCGTTATTTTCATTCTAATTAATATTACGCAGACGATAAATTAACCAAATACTACTCGCCAAAATTAAGGAACTAATCACACCGACAATTAGCGAACCTAACAAGAGTGGAATTAAGACCAATTGCCAGTGGATGAGAATATCCTGCAAATTGGCGCTAACTAAACTATCAATGAACTTAATGCCCATTAAATGACAACCAATATAATATTCAAAATAGAAAATAGGTAACATCGTAAATGGATTACTCAACCAAACCCACGCAATCGCAACTAAAATATTGGCACGAAAAACAACCGACATAATAACCGCAGGAATCATTTGAAATGGCATTGGAACCATTGCCCAAAATACACCAATCCACGTCGCCATCACAACCTCACGGCGATTAAATTCCCATAAATAAGGTTTGTGCCCAACGCGTTTTAAGATAAAGCGTAAATATTTATTATTTTCAATACTTTCGCGATTTGGAATACGCTTTTTTAATCTTTTCATCCTAGGTTAACCTTGTGAAATATCAGTATAAAAAAGCCACCTAGATGGCAGCTTTAATGTTCTTTTAAAATTGATTAATCCCAATCCAAAGCACCGCCGCTTTGATATTCAGTTACCCGAGTTTCAAAGAAGTTTTTCTCTTTTTTCAAATCAATCATTTCACTCATCCATGGGAATGGATTATTGGTTTGATT
>JAIETT010000139.1 GCA_019744945.1 Burkholderiales bacterium | reverse complement strand
GGTAAAGTTTTAATATCAACCGCTTGTGGACGCTTAGTCATTACAACCCGTAAAAAATCATTGCCCTGTGTAACTAGCGCACCAGCTTTATTTAATTTCTCAATAATTGCACCCATCGTATCAGGTCGCGCATGAGTTAAGGTTAAATCACCCTGCGTAATTGCAGCCGCAACCGCAAACGTTCCTGCTTCAATCCGATCAGCAACAATTGTATGCTCACAACCATGCAGTTTTTCAACGCCATCAATAACTAATGTATCCGTACCAATTCCATCAATTTTAGCGCCCATACTCACTAAACAATGCGCTAAATCGGTTACCTCAGGTTCACGAGCCGAGTTTTCCAAGATAGTCACCCCATCCGCTAAGACGGCGGCCATTAATAAATTCTCAGTCCCCGTCACCGTTACCATATCCATGACAATCCGCGCACCTTTTAAGCGATTAGCTTTGGCTTTAATGTAACCATGTTCAATGATAATTTCGGCACCCATCGCTTCAAGACCCTTGATATGCTGATCAACTGGGCGCGCGCCAATGGCACAACCACCAGGCAAACTAACTTCAGCATAACCAAAACGCGCCACTAACGGCCCCAATACCAAAACCGAGGCGCGCATGGTCTTAACTAATTCGTATGGCGCAACTAAGCTCGTCACATTACTTGCGTCAAACTTCATCACATCATCAGTAAAATCAATTTTTACACCCATGCCACCTAAAAGCTTCTCAAGTGTATAAATATCTTTCAATTGCGGCACATTTTTTAAAACCAACTGATCTGCTGTCAATAAACTAGCACACACAATTGGTAAGGCTGCATTTTTAGCACCTGATACGCGAATATCACCTTTTAAATTCATTGAGTGATTAACGATTAATTTATCCATTGAGTTGACTCCATTCTTCAGGGGTATGCAGTTTCATTGACAGCGCATGAATTTCTTCACGCATCCGATCGCCCAATGCCGCATAGATTATACGATGGCGGTTAATTCGCGACTGCCCAACAAATGCAGGACTAACTACAATTGCCTCAAAGTGTCGACCATCACCACTCACATCCAAATGACTACATTCAAGCTCTTTGGCAATGGCTTGATAAATTACATCTTCCAACATACGACTTCCTCAATTAATGTTTTATTTTAATTCCATTTTTTAATAAACTAATTCCAATTGCATTAATAATTACCGCAAAAATTAAGACAAAAATAGCTCCATACATAATTCCAAAGCTAGCATGTCCAACAAAACCATATCTAAACCCATCGACAATATATAAAAATGGATCTAATAAGGCTAAACTTTTCCAAAATGGGCTCAGGTGTTGAATGTTAAAAAACACTCCTGACAAATAGATTAATGGCACCATCACAAAGGATTGGAAACCCGCTAATTGATCAAATTTCTCACACCAAATCCCAGCAATTATCCCTAAACCACCCGTGATAGCTGAACCCAAAATTGCAAAATAGAAAATTGCCCAAATTTGTTCGACCATGAATGAGCCGAACCAAACAATCCCTAAAAACACTGCGCTACCGACAATTAAACCACGGATAATACTCGCCGTCAAATACGCTAAATACATGCTGGCTGGCGAGATTGGCGCCATCAAAATAAAAATTAGATTCCCAGAGTATTTGGATTGAATTAAGCTACTCGAGCCATTGCCAAATGAATTTAATAACACCTGCATAATAACCAAACCAGGAATAAGAAAGGTTGCATAATTTACATGTGCTAATCCAGTGTTAATTCCCGAGAGTTGACTACCAAAAATTAATTGATAGAGTAGCGCGGTTGATAACGGTCCAACAATAGTTTGAACCCAAATTGAACTAAACCGATAAAGTTCTTTTTTTAATAAAGCAAAAAATGGCATGTTAGCGTCCTAAATATTTTAAAAAGATATCTTCAAGTTTGGGGCGACTAATATTCATATTTTCAACTTTAATCCCGTCTTGTTGCAACTGCGTTAAGACCAACATAATTTCTTCACTGGTCTTTAATTGTAAAGTATATTTATTAAGTTCTTTATTCACAATTAACTGACGCAAGCTCTCACTAAATAATCCAGCGGTGGTTTCTACTTCAAAAAAGATCGGTAAGCCATTGGCTTTGCTGATTAATTCATCCTTGGAACTCTTGGCAATAATTTTGCCCTTGTCAATCATAATAATTTGATTGCAGAGCTTTTCAACTTCTTCCAAGTAATGCGTCGTTAATAGAATTGTATGCCCTTGCGTATGTAATTCCTGAATAAATTCCCATAGGTTTTTACGAATTTCTACATCCACACCAACGGTAGGTTCATCCAAAATAATTAACGGTGGTTTATGCACCAAGGCTTGCGCTACCATTAAACGGCGTTTCATTCCACCAGATAAACTGCGGGTGTTCGCATCCATTTTATCTTCAAGATGCATCCGTGCCACCAACTCTTCAATCCAAGCTTGATTATTTTTAACCCCGTAGAGACCAGATTGAAAAACTAAGGTTTGCCGAACGGTCAAAAAAGGATCAAAAGCCAACTCTTGCGGCACCACGCCCAATTGTTTTTTGGCCGCCACTAAATTAGAGAGTACATCTTGGCCTAAAATTTTTATTTGACCTTTAAAGCTATTAATTCCAGCAATTGATGAAATTAAAGAGGTTTTTCCAGCACCATTGATCCCAAGTAAGCCAACAAAATCACCAGAATTTAACTGAAAATCCACGTCATCTAGAGCTTTAAATTTATTGTTATAAATCTTACTTACATGATTAATTTCTAAAGCGTACACATTTATTCCTATTTAACGGCTGATTCATTACTTGTATCATCAAGCATGACCAAGGTTTCATTTGATTTTACTAAATTTAAATCACGCCGCGAGCGCGCTTCCATTAATTCAGGCGAACCTTTTAACTCTAACAAGTGTTCAACTACCGCATCATTACGATCTTGTAATTTCTGATTATATTCTAAGCGTTGATTAATATTTAATGATAAATTATGGTTGTCATAGACACCACCGCGCCCAAACCACAATTCGTATTGGAATAAAGCAATTACGCCACATAAGGCAAGAAATAATAATTTTTGCATAAATCAACAAATTAAAAATAATTAACCTCGGATTTTACCATAAAACCGCCAATTAAACTAGCTGAATAAAAATCAAGCATCTATTAAATTATTGGATAGCAAAGCAAGTCAATATTTAGCACTAAAGTATTATTCAACATCTTCCACAATCGCTCAAAAGCCTAATTTATTTTACCGAATCCCAATCTCATTAAATAATTCAAAATCTAGCTTTAATTCCAATATTACACGTATAATAACCACCTTATTATATTGAACTGCATTAGCATAGAAACGATTAATCATGCCATCTCCTAAAAGCCATTTAAACGCCTATATAAAACTAACCCTTGCCATCTTTGCTTGGGCTGGAGTTTACCAAAGCGCAGGTTATTTAATTAAACACGTGGATTTATATAGTGCCGCATTCTTCCGCTATTTAATTGCTTCAATTGCTCTTCTCGCTATTTTGCGCATAAAAACTGGAAAATTCATTGATGTAGCACAATTCAAACAACATTGGAGTTTGCTAATCAGCTTAGGAATTGTTGGAATCGGTTTATATAACTTGGCTTTTTTTAGCGCTGAACAATATCTGTCACCCAATATGGTCGCTATAATTTCTTCCTTTAGCCCATGCTTAACCGCTTTATTAGCAGCAGGCTATATGCGCCAACGCTTAAGTTTAATGACCTATTTTGCAATGTTAATTGCATTATGCGGCACCATCGGTGTGATTAATTATGCCAATCCGAATTGCGGGCAGTTTTTCTGTAACGATATCTTCACACATCTTTCAAAAGGCGAAATCTACGCTTTATGTTTGTGTTTATTTACCGCAATTTACAATATTATGAACCGTGTTGCAACTCAAAAACAGATTCCTTCATTAACCATCACCACCTACGCCGCAGTCTTTGGAAGTCTAGTGTTATTTTTCCCTATGATAATTTTAGGACACCCAAGTAATATATTTAATCAAAATATGGAATTTTGGTCAATAATGCTCTATACCTCATTAATTGGTTCTGTGTTGGCGTACTTCTGGTACTCTGAGTCCATTAAAAATCTAGGCGTTGCCAAAACTGTGATATTTCTCAATGGAATACCATTTGTGACCATCTTAATTGGGGTTGCTTTATTTGGCGAACAGGTTAGCCTAGCTACTGTTTTCTGCGGAGTTGTCATTATTAGTGGCGTGATTTTAACTAACTTAATGATTAAGCGAAGAGCTAATTAGGTTATCATTTGTTTCAAGAAAGCAGCGAATCATTAAAAACTAGGCGCTTTTTTATGCACTGACTCGTTTAACTTGTTGTGCTGTTTGAGTTTTAGCAGCGACTTTAGTTGACGCACTTTGCACAGTATAACACTTTAATTAACTTTTGGTTTTTAAACAACGGTCATTGCGACAGATTCAGCACCCTTGAGCAATTACTAAGCTCGCATTAAATCCAACAACTAACAGCACGATTATTAATTTTGCTAAATTTTCACCCTCTAACATATATGAATTAACAATACAAGTAGCTCTTTTTAACTACTTCGGTTAATAGGTTAAACAAAAATATCATAATTAATAGACATACATTATGTTTCACCGCAGATGATTTGAACTGAAAATGGCATTCTAAATTAACGCTTCAATCAATTACCATCAATTGGCTTAGCATGATGAAAATCGTAGGTTATAACTTACACCTTTTATTAAGCTTATAAAAAAACAAGCCATTCTTTTTAAATGACTTGTTTTCTATAATCTATTTCAGTGTGACTTGACTAAATATTAGGCTTATTCTCAATATAAAGCTTTAATTTAATCCGCCAAATACTTAGTGCTCACAATTTCAATATCCAACAACTCGCTCAAATCATCAATCGCTTGTTGGAAATTAATTACTTTAATCGTCGTAAATCCTAGCGCCTTAGCACTCGTAACATTAGCTTTACTATCATCCAAAAAGATACACTCTGCAGCTTTAAGTTGATGTTTAGCTAAGATAAATTCAAAAATCTGCGGATCAGGCTTAGCTAATTTGATATGCGATGAAACTACGATATCATCAAAGAGTTTCCAAAACGGATGCTCTTCCAGTAAACTACGGAAAATATCACTTGGCATATTGGTTAAAGCATAAATTGGATAACCCAAGGCTTTTAATTTGGTTAACAGTTCAATCATTTCAGGAATTGGACGCAATGCAATCACCACATTTTGCAACAAGGCTTCCATTGCAGTATTTGAACACTCCAATTTATCGGCTAATTGCTCTTTTAAATCCTTAGTCGAAATTAAACCCTGATCATAAGCCAGCCACTCAGGTGATAAGAAAGTTTGTTCCATCATCATTGGCATATTTGAAACACTAAAGACGCTTTGTAAAACATGCTCTGGTTGCCATTCTAAAACAACATTTCCTATATCAAAAATAATTGCTTTCGGTTGCGGGTTAATCATTTTCATTCTCCTTCAAGAATTCATATAAAATTAAAATCTAATTTAAACGTTCTAAAAATCCATCTAATTCATCCAGTGAGCTATAGCTAATCGTAATCTTGCCATGCCCGCCAGAACGGCTGTGTTTAATTCCAACCATCATCCCCAATTTATCCGCCAGTGTGTCTTCAAGCTGTGCAACATCAGGATCTTTGCGATCTTTTTTCAAAGGTACATCATCACCATATTTTTGTGCATGCAAAATTCGCGCAACGCGATTTTCAACTTCGGCAGTAGTTAGTTTTTTAAGAATAATTTCTTCGGCTAAAAGTAATTGTTTTTCTTCAGATAACGGTAATAAGGCACGCGCATGCCCCATATCTAATTTGCGATCCAGCAATAAATCCAAGACTTCACAACATAAATTTAGTAAGCGCAAGGTATTACTCACATTACTGCGTGATTTACCAGTTACCTGCGCTAACGCCTCATGGGTTAGACCAAATTCATCAATCAAGCGCCGATAGCCTTCGGCTTCCTCAACAATATTTAAATCTTGGCGTTGAATATTCTCAATCAACGAAACGGCTAAGGCTTCTTGGTCGGTAAATTCACGAATAACCGCAGGAATTTGCTGTAAACCCGCTAATTGGCTAGCGCGCCAACGGCGTTCACCAGCAATTAATTCATAACGTTCTTTGCCAACCTGACGCACCACCACGGGTTGAATCACGCCGTTTTGGCGAATTGAATTAGCTAATTCCTCAAGTTCAACCTCAGCAAAAACCCGCCGTGGTTGATATTTACCCGCTTGAATACGGCTAATTGACAACTGATGTAATTGATTAACTTCGGCGTGCTTTTTATCGCTCACGCCACTCGTGTCTTTAGTTGCCAAATTAACATTTGATGCCGCTAATAGTGCATCAAGTCCCTTACCTAAACCCTTTAACTTTGTCATTTAAAATAACCACCATCTTAAAACTTAATTATTGATTTTTTACGAACTATTCGGCTTCTTTGAGTCGTTTCAACAATTCACGGGCTAAACGTAAATACGATTGCGCACCAACTGATTCTGGATCAATCGCAACTGCAGTTGAACCATGGCTTGGCGCCTCAGCTAAACGCACCGCACGTGGAATTGAAACATAAAATACCTGCTCATTAAAATGTTCAACTAGCTGTGCTGAAACTTGAATTGCCAAATTATTGCGTTTATCATACATGGTTCGCAAAATCCCCAA
>JAIETT010000048.1 GCA_019744945.1 Burkholderiales bacterium | reverse complement strand
TGTTTCATTTTATACTCCTGTTACAAACAATTTATTATAACAGTAAATCAAATTTACACAATTATTCTAACAGGCTCCAGGAATATCAGGCAATAGATACTAATGTATATTACTACTATCCAAAATTTCGATATACACAACCTAAAGTTAGAAAATTTATAGATTATTTTCTAGCATAGTAATTCAAATAATTATACCTTTATTATTCGTTTTATCATAAAGGTATAGATTAAATCTATACCAATCTTCTTCTTGCCTATATTTGTAAAAAGCGGAATAAATTATAGCATCTGCCTGATTTGACACTTTAAATTAGCTACTAGAATATCTTAAGTAGCATATTAGCAATGATCTTTTTTCTAATAAACGCAAGTGAGTGTCTTAGTGTTATTTTATTTTTAGATTAATTAGAATATTCATAATGGTTAAGGCAGATATTTTGTAATAACCAGTACGAGTTATCTTTTTTAGGTTTGCTAATCGAGTTAAATTTAAAACAATACATCGCAACGTTATCGCTACAAATATCCGATGAGTAAAATTGATCCCCATTTAGGCAACCATCAGTTTTGATTTGTTTTAGGAGCTGTGCGGCATTGAGTGTCGCAAATTTATGCTGATAATAAGTTAAGGGTAGAGCCGTTTGAATTATGCTTAGTTTGTTATTTTGAAAGCGATAAATTGGGTAATCATTTGACTCGGAAAATTGATATTTTCGCACACCAAAAAAACTAATTTGTTGATTAGTTTGATTAAAGCTGCCATCTTGATAGGTGAGTTTGGGACTGATGTATAATTGACTTTCGCTGTGGATCGCCATCAAATAACTGCTTTGGTTATTTAGTTTTGGAGTTACAAGGTTAATTAAAAACACGTCTTGATTAGCTAGATTAAAGCTTTTATTAATACTAATGTGGGAGAAATTATTTTTGCCCGCAAAAGTTATGCTATTGGTATTCAAGTAGAGTTGTTGTCGAATTTGTTGATTTTTATCTAAAGTTTGCAAGATGCTTAAATTGCCACCGCGGCTAGTTTGGCTGTTAATAATTTGTGGTAATTGACTTAACCAATGTTGATAGTTAGTGAATTTAAGCGGGTCTTTTGGAGCAAAAGCTGTAACTTGCCCATCGCTAGATAATGTGAAATTAAACGCTAAGCGATATTTTTGACTTGGAACGATCTTATGCGAGTAATCAATTAGTGCTTGGCAGTTAACCGAGCCATCATTTAATTTTTTCAGGGTTACAATATTTGTAATTTTTGAGTCAAGGTAAGCTTGATTGGGTAAATTACTGGTAAATTTTAAGAGTTGTTCTTGGATTGGTGCATCTTTGCAATATATTGCGGTTGGAGGTGATGGTTTAGAACAACTAGCTAGAAGCACCACCAAACTAAGTATAGTGATACTTCTAGTTGTGAAATTAACCTGCGGGTTGCTGATTATTTTCAACCTTAGGGCTGATTTATTCAGCAAGTCTGAGCACTTCTTGAACTAATGTATTGATACCAATGTAGCATTCACCAATATTCTGTGCCAACATATAAGCTGGAGTAGAAACAATTTTATGTTTATCATCGGTGCAGATTTCAGTAACGCTGCAATTATGGTGGATTGCCCCGCGTGCTTCGACTATTTTAGCTGTACTTTCATCTGTACCAATGCTCATATGAATCGGTTCGTCATAAATTGCAGGAATCATTACGGGCGCAATGCAAATAAATCCAACAGGTTTGCCAGCTTGAGTAAATTCACGTGCGACATTTGCGACTAGCGGGTTTACTTGAAAATTTACGCCATCTTTTGCCAAGGTAAATAAATTGGCCGCAATACCATTGCCACCAGGAATAATTAAACCTGCATAGTCATCTAGGTTTAAATCGTCGATAGCTAGTACCTCTCCACGCGCGATTCGTGCCGATTCGACTAACATATTGCGAGTTTGCGTTGGCTCGCTTTCATTCGTGAGATGATTAACGACTTGAACTTGTGCTTGATCCAAACTAAAACATTGATAAGTTGCACCAGCTTGTTGAATTGACAGCAAGGTTAAAACGGATTCATGAATTTCAGAACCATCCATACGTCCGCAGCCTGCTAAAATAACCGCAATTTTTTTCATCGATATACTCACTTAAAATTAAATTAATCCAATTGATTAATGGTTTTAGAAATTATTTCATAAACATCTTTAGATAAACTAGTTTCTGCCAGAATTCGTTGCAGTTCTGGCCGGGCTAACTTGTGATAGTCTGAGTTTAAGCTATTAACGATGCTAAATCCTTGTGCCACGCGACTGGCAACCCCAGAGTTGAATTTATCAATCCGTAACACTTCATCGGCAATAAAGCTATAACCTTCTGCTGTGTTGAAGAGTAGGTTATTGGCAGAGAATGCACGAACTAAAGCGTAAAGTTTATTTGGATTATGTGCATCAAATTGCGGATGAGCGGTTAAGGATTTAACGTTAATTAAAGTCTCAGGAAGTTGACTTTGGCTTTGTAGCATAAACCATTTGTCCATGACCAGTGGATATGCGGCATAGCTGTGATTAAACGCAACTAACAGTTTTGCACGAAGATGAGCATCACTATCATTAATTGCATTGAGTGCGGCAATTTTATCGGTCATGTTATCGGCTATGGTATATTGTTCGTGAACTAAACCAATATAATTTGCTTGGTTGGAGCTAAGCAATAAATAGCTTAATGCGGTGTTTTTCAGGGCACGTTTTCCAGCGTTATTAAAGTCGTAATGCTTGGTTTGATGGTGTTGATAAAGTGCTAAGAAATCAGCTTCAAGTGCATTGGCTAATCTTTGGCGTAAATAATTAATCGCTTGGGTTAATTTGGCAACATTAACTGGTTTAAATTGTAAGGCTAATTCGGCAAAGCTTGGTGTGGTTGCAATAAGACTGCGCATACTTGGATCTAAATTCTCATCACGAAGCGTGACGCTAATCGCTGCAATTAGTTCATTTGGAACGTATTCAGCTTGTTCCTCGTCTGCAGAATAGAGGCGAGCAATTACCTGTTTATACACCGTTTGAATTGCTTCCCAGCGATTGAATGAATTACTATCATTGGCCGCTAAATTAAGCAACTGCGTTTGCGTATAAGGATAATCAACAATCACCGGTGCAGAGAAATTGCGTAATAATGATGGGGTAGGTTGTTGACTAACTTTAAATTTGAAGATATTTTGAGTTTGATTAATTAGCAGCACGTAATTAGTTTCAGGCTTAACAAATTCACCCTCAATTAAATCAAATTCTAGCTCCTTTCCATCGGCAGCGATAAGTCCTAACTCTAGTGGAATTAGCATTGCGGCTTTATTGGCCATATCTGGCGTAGCGGGAGTGTGTTGTTCAATATTTAATTGATATTCTTGAGTAGCAGCATTATAGCTATCACTAATTTTGAGTGTTGGAGTTCCTGCTTGCGAATACCACAATAGAAATTGATCTAAATTAATCTTATTGGCATCAGCCATGGCGCTACAAAATTCATTACAGGTCACCGCTTGTCCATCATGACGTGCAAAATAGAGTTCCATCCCCTTTTTAAAGCCAGCTTGCCCAAGGATAGTTTGATACATGCGCACCACTTCGGAGCCTTTTTCGTACACCGTCATAGTATAGAAATTATTCATTTCGAGATATGAGGCTGGGCGAATTGGATGTGCAAGTGCTGATGCGTCTTCGGGGAATTGTCCTTGACGGAGATTTTTAACCGATTGAATCCTTTTGACAGCGCGCGAATGTAAATCGGAGGTAAATTCTTGATCGCGAAAGACGGTTAGGCCTTCTTTGAGTGACAGTTGAAACCAATTACGGCAAGTTACACGATTACCAGTCCAATTATGAAAATATTCATGACCAACCACCGCTTCAACATTAATAAAATCAGTGTCAGTGGCAGTTTTACTGTCAGCTAAAACGTATTTGGTGTTGAAAATATTTAAACCCTTATTTTCCATCGCTCCCATATTAAAGTCACCGCTGGCAACGATCATATAACGATCTAAGTCATATTCTAAATTAAAGCGTTGTTCATCCCATGCCATGGCGCGTTTTAACGACGCTAAACAATGTGTGCATTGCGAAATTGATTCGGCATCGCTATAGACTTCAAGTTGGATTTTGCGTCCAGAGTTGGTTGTAAAGCTATCTTCAAGCATTGCAAATTTACCCGCCACCAGTGCAAATAAATAACTTGGTTTTTTAAAGGGGTCATGCCAAATTACCTTAGTGCGACCATCGCTTAAGGTTTCTTCGCTAAGTTTATTTCCGTTCGATAACATTACGGGATAATGATTTTTATCGGCAATAATGCTAGTGGTAAAAATCGCCATTACATCGGGACGATCTTGGTAATAGGTAATTTTACGAAAGCCCTCTGGTTCGCACTGCGTGAATAAGCTTCCTTGTGAAGCATACAAACCCATACAGCTTTGATTATTAAATGCATCAATTTCGGTGACAATGGTTAATTCAAAGCTCTCAGGTAAATTAGTTAGGGTTAATTCATCGTTGATTAAAGTGTAGGAGTTAAATTCTTGTTGATTTAATTTTAGCGATACGAGTTTACTTGAGCCATTTAGAATTAAGCTATTTTGTTGCGCTTGTAATGGGTTTTTATAATAGCTACTTTTGACTGTTGCAATCACGTTATTAGCTTGAATGTTAAATTCAAGCTCAGTAGTGGTTACTAAATAAGTGGGGTGTTGATAATCTTTTAGGTATTTAATTGTGGTTGGATTGCTCATTAAGTAGTTTCTTTATTAAAGTTTAAATTAATAGGCTGTAATTATATAGTGTTTTGCAAATAAACTCAAGGTTGAAGAACGCTTTCCTGTTCGATTTGTAACATGTTAAATTAAATCAGCTTGTTGTGTATTTTAAATGAATGCTAATGGTGCCATGCAGTGTGAGTTATCCCACAATTTTATTTAGACAAGGTATAATAATGCGAATTACATTTTTAATAAGGTAGTTTCATGAACTACACCCCTTTTTATCCTAGTCATTTAGACGCCAAAGCTAAAATCGTTGATTTTGGTGGTTGGGCGTTACCAGTTAATTATGGTTCACAGATCAAAGAGCACGAAATCATCCGCAGTGCCGCAGGCATGTTTGATGTTTCACATATGGTAATTAGTGATGTGCATGGCGTTGACGCTAAACCGTTTCTGCGCTATTTACTCAGTAACGACGTTGAAAAGTTAGATAAATTTGGGCTTGGTAAAGCACTCTATTCTGGATTATTGAATCAAGAGGCTGGCGTTATTGATGATTTAATTGTTTACTTGATGCCATTTGGTTACCGCGTAATTACCAATGCAGCCACTGAGGCTAAAGATTTAAATTGGATTAAACAAGTTGCCGCCAATTTCAAAGTTGAAATTTTTTCACGCCGAGATTTGGCGATGTTGGCAGTTCAAGGACCGGAAGCGATAGAAAAAGTTGTAGCAGCACATCCGCATATGGTCGATAAATTAGCTAGTTTGAAGCCATTTACGGCACTAGAAGATGGCGGGTATTTTTATGCGCGCACTGGATATACTGGTGAGGATGGTTTGGAAATTATGTTTCCAAAAGAAGAAGCCAACGCATTCTGGACGATGTTGTTAGATCATGGCGTAGCGCCTTGTGGCTTGGGTGCCCGTGATACCTTGCGTCTGGAAGCAGGTATGAATTTGTATGGACATGAAATGGATGAAAATATTACGCCATTATCATGTAATATGGATTGGGTTGTTGATTTAAGTGATGAGAGTCGTGATTTTATTGGCAAGCGCGCCTATCAATTATTAAGATTATCACCTGATAACCAAAAGCAGGTTGGGCTTATTTTACTTGGTAAAGGTGTACTTCGCGAGGGGCAAAAACTTTATTGCAATGGCGAAGAGTTTGGCATAATTACCAGTGGTACTTTTTCACCGAGTTTGAAAATTTCAATTGGAATTGCTCGCGTAAACCCAGAAATGCATGGTGAAATTATGGTTGAGATTCGTGGCAAATTGGAAGCGGTTAAAATAGTTAGTTTACCTTTTGTGCGCAATGGCAAGAAAATTTTTAAGGAGTAGTTATGTACAATGCGGATATGAAATTTGTTGATACTCATGAATGGGTGCGTTTAACTGGTGATGATTTGATCGCTGAAGTTGGAATTACTAACCATGCTCAAGAGCTATTGGGTGATTTGGTTTATGTTGAATTACCAGCGATTGGGCAAGTTGTTGCAGTTGGGGATACGGTTGGAGTGGTAGAGTCAGTCAAGGCTGCATCAGATTTATTTTCACCGATTGCTGGTGAAGTGGTGGCAATTAATGATGAAGTAGTTGCCGATCCAACTCTAGCTAATACTGATCCACATGGTGCAGGTTGGTTATTTAAATTAAAATTAGTTGACTTAGCTGATTTAGATGCATTAATGAGTGCAGATAAATACAAAGCCTTAATTGGATAAGCGTTAACTTTTGGAGAGCCCTGTTTTGATGTAAACGGGGCTTTTTTATACAAAATACAAATGACCGTGATGAGTGTCGGTTGTAAAAATATACTATAAAGTGGAGATAGAAATGAACGATTTTAGTACTCGGCATATTGGAATTAATCCAACTGAACAAAGTTCAATCTTAGCTGAGCTAGGTTATCAAGATTTAGATGGTTTTATTAGCGATGTTATTCCAGCGGAATTACTTAGTTCGAGTAAAACTACTCGTCAAGTCGGTTTAAGTGAAGATCAGGCTTTGGCTGAGTTAGCTGCGATGATTGATGCGAATAAATTACATAAAAA
>JAIETT010000188.1 GCA_019744945.1 Burkholderiales bacterium | reverse complement strand
CAACCGAATAAACATCTTGAATGGCGTGAAGAATTTCGTAAATTACACGAAGAAGAATATCGTCAAGTAATTCAGCCAGAACTAACTATGCAAGCGGATATCATCCGTATGTCACAAGCAGTAAATATGTTATCGGAAAAAACCGATGGCCGCGCAATCATTGTCTCAGATGTTGGACAAAATCAAATGGCAGCAATGCGTTACTATCGTTTCAAACAAGCTAAATCACACATTACCTCAGGTGGTTTGGGCACGATGGGCTTTGCCCTGCCTGCGGCAATTGGCGCTAAATTAGCCAATCCAAATCGCGAGGTAATTTGTATTGCTGGTGATGGCGGAATTCAGATGAATATTCAAGAATTAGCCGTCATCAAACAAGAAAAATTGCCATTGAAGATACTTTTGTTGAATAATAACTACCTCGGCATGGTTCGTCAATGGCAAGAAATGTTCTATGAAGAGCGTTATTCATTTGTTGATTTAGTTAATCCTGATTTCATTGCGCTCGCAGCAGCCTATGGAATTAAAGGTTCTACGGTTTCCAATCCCGCAGATCTTGAGGCAGGAATTGACGCAATGCTTGCATCTAAAGAAGCCTACTTCCTCGAAGTGATTGTTGAGAAACGTGAAAAAGTGTTTCCAATGATACCAGCTGGATCAGGTGTTGCTGAAATTAGACTATCTTAGGAAGGGATTAAAATGACTAACGTTAAAGATCATGATATGCATATCATTACCATTGCAACGCGTAATTCATTACGGGTATTGCAAAGAATATCGGGATTATTTTCACGGTATAGTGTAAATATTGATCAAATGAGTATTTTTAGTGGGCAAAATGGGTTGTCACATTTTTCAATAATTGTATATAGCGATGATCATTCAATTTTAAAATTGACCAATCAGTTACATAAAATTATCGAAGTGTGTGATGTTAGAGTGTTAAACAATCAAAAATTTTAATTTAAACAAAGGAAAAAACTATGGCACTTATGAATTTTGGCGGCGTTGAAGAGAATGTGGTTACTCGTGAAGAGTTCCCTTTAGCAAAAGCTCGTGAAGTTTTAGCAAATGAAACTATTGCAGTTATTGGTTATGGAGTACAAGGTCCTGGTCAAGCATTAAACTTAAAAGATAATGGTTTCAAAGTTATTGTTGGTCAACGTTCACCATCTAAATCATGGGACAAAGCTGTGCGTGATGGTTTCGTACCAGGCGTGACATTATTCTCACCAGAAGAAGCAATGCAACAAGCAACAATCATTATGTATCTATTAAGTGACGCTGCACAAATCGCAATGTGGCCAACGGTGCAAAAACATTTAACGACTGGTAAAGCGTTATACTTCTCACACGGTTTTGGAATTACTTACAAAGATCGCACAGGTATAGTTCCACCAAAAGATGTGGATGTATTCTTAGCCGCACCTAAAGGTTCTGGTACTTCATTACGTCGTTTATTCCAAGAAGGTAAAGGCTTAAACTCTTCTTTCGCGGTATTCCAAGATGCAACTGGTCATGCAACTGAGCGTTGTTTAGCTCTTGGTATCGGAATTGGCTCGGGTTACTTATTTGAAACTACTTTCCAAAAAGAAGTTTATTCAGATTTAACTGGTGAACGTGGTATTTTAATGGGTGCACTAGCTGGTGTGATGGAAGCTCAATACAATGTGTTGCGTAAAAATGGTCACACTCCATCTGAAGCCTTTAATGAAACAGTTGAAGAGTTAACTGAATCATTGATCAAATTAGTTGGTGAAAATGGTATGGATTGGATGTATGCAAATACTTCGACTACTGCTCAACGTGGCGCATTAGATTGGAAAGGTCCATTCCGCGATGCAACTACGCCTGTCTTTGAACAACTTTATGCAAAAGTAGCCGCTGGTGAAGAAGCACAACGCTCAATCGATACTAATTCACAAGATGATTACCGTGTGAAATTAGAAGCTGAATTAGCTGAAATTCGTGATAGCGAAATGTGGCAAGCTGGTAAAACTGTACGTAGTTTACGTCCAGGCAGATAATCAACTATCACTTAGTTGAAACTAAGCCATGGAATTCATCCATGGCTTTTTACACAATCACACATACTTAATACAAGAGGATCTTCGCGTGTCTAAATATATTACAGTCATACGCCCACGTCACTGGATAAAAAATATTTTGTGCTTGGCTGGGATTATATTTAGCGGAAACTTCGTACACTTTTCAGAACTAATCAAAGCCTCCAGCGTATTAATTGCTTTTTCTATAGCCGCAAGTAGTGTATATGTATTAAACGATTTAATCGATGCACCAAAAGATAAATTACACCACAACAAACAACATCGTCCAATTGCCAATGGCAAGATTTCAAGCTTTGCCGCACAGTGCTTATTTTTAGGCTTATTCGTAACTTCATTAATAATATCTTGGCACATATCAAAAACATTGTTGCTCATCATCATAATCTATATAGTGTTAAATATCGCCTACTCACTTAAACTGAAACAAATTCCTATTTTAGATGTATATATTATAAGTTTTGGCTTTATTCTCAGACTACTCGCTGGAACACTTGCTATAGGTATCATGCCCACAAAATGGATTATAATCTGCACGTTTATGATTTCATTATTTTTTGGATTTGTAAAACGTTACTGCGAAATGAAGTCCTCAACACAGATAACTCGCGAAGTTATTCTAAAATACTCTAGTACAACCTTAGAAAAATTAATCTCAATTACGGCGAGTTGTACTATTCTTAGCTATTCAATTTTTGTTATTGGTAAAGAGCAAATCTTATTGACCATAACCATTCTGCCTGTTTGCTATGCAATTTTCCATATCATATTGGATTTAAACATGAAACAGAAGGGCGAGGACTTTTCAAAAGAGTTATTTGCCAATGCGCACCTCATTATTTCACTAATGATTTGGATCATTAGTTATTGCTTAATTAGTTTTTATGCATAAAACAATGAATAAATTCCCACATTTTTATGCACTATTTGCTTCAGCTTTTTTATTAAGTATATTAATTATATTTCAAATCAGCTTTATAACAGATTTTTTAGAACTAGAAGTTCTCAGCATTCCAATTGCAATAGTTTCTGGGCTGTATATTGCCAGAAAACAATTGACATTGCCAAATATACTCATCCTAATTTCTATCCTAATTGTTTCAGCCTTATATTCTTATTATCTATTTGATAAAGCCGGCGATGGTAGATGGTATCATCAAGAAACCATGATACTACTCAAGGACTTATGGAACCCACTCAGAAATTACTCTAACTTGAGGACGGATGACAGCTTCATATTTAGTAAATCTTATCCAATTGCAAATGAAACCTTTGCAACTGGATTATACTTACTAACCAATAGCTTACAAATTGGAAAAAGCATAAACACGATTTTTGCATTTTATACGATGAGTATTGGTTGTATCTTTCTACAAGAATTTAACCTACTTAAACAAAAAAAAGACGCTATAATCGTTAGTTTATTAATTGCATTTAATCCTATCGTTTGTTCACAATTATTTAGTTACTATTTAGATGGAAATTTATTTTGTTGTTTTGTAGTGGTACTACTTAGTAGTTATGCCTATTTATATACCAACAACAAAAACAAAAACTTTTGGCTAATTACGCTATGTTGCAGTTTTTGGATTCTCTCTAATATTAAAGCCACAGGTCTAATTTATGCTATTAGCATCATTAGCATAATGAACCTATTCGGGTATTTTAAAAATAAATCCTACTTTAATTACAATTTATTAATCACTTTAATCTTAGGAGAGTGTTTTTTAGGATGGCATCCATATATTCAAAACATCCTCGCTGGTCATAATGTTTTCTGGCCGGTAATGGGTAAAGATAGCATTGATATTCTTACTATGTTAGACTTCTCACCATACCCTAAAATATTATTTCCATTGTTATCTTATTTAATCCCATACCCTATAAATTTTGACATTTTAACCTGGGCTCCAGATATAAAAACATACATTCGCACCGATGCTAGATTTGGCGCCTGCGGGCCATTTTTTGGATTACTCCTACTTGGTTTATTGGGTGCTTTATGTACTGGTAATTTAAAATCCAAAATATTACAATTCAAGGAGTTAACCTATACCATTCTAGCACTTAGCTCAATTATAATCGTAACAATTTTCATCAACCCCAAATGGTGGTTTGCGAAGTATGTACCGCAAATTTACTTGTTACCGTTGTTTGCTTTGATACTATTAATCAATTATAAACCTAAACAATGGGCTAAATATAAAAAGATAATCTTACTCTTATTTATCATAAATAGCTTATTATTTCTTTCTGGATCATTAATCTTAACTGGATATAGAAGTATTTTATTCTTTAACATGGAAAATGTTTGTAAAAACGAACCCTGCATACTCAGTGGACAAAATAATACTTTTAAGCGATCACTGACACAACAACTAAACGATGACAAAGTTATTTTTATTAACGGTACCTGTAACCCAAAGAATATAATTTGGGAAGATTCAAAAATAAATGGCACCCCAACTAATATAATCTGCCAAAATAAATAAATTCATCCACATTTATTATATGCTCCTTAAGCTAAAAAACCAGCTTAGCGAAAAATAAGCAGAATCTTAAATAGTTGGTACTGAATATAAAACATCAATTGAAATCAATTTCACAACACACTATTTGCATATGTAACATATTGAAATAACCCATTAAATACTATCACATGAGTTAACAAAGTAGTTCATCAATAAAAACATTACACGAGTTAAGTCAAGAATGTGGCGAGATTGAATATTTTCCCATGATACATTTTTCAATTGGCATAACCTAAGGATAATGTGTGCTGTGATCTCTACACGAATACTAGAAATATGAGTATATCCCATTCACTAATTAACTTAATCTCACGAGCGCTGGCGCAGATATTTACCAAATTTAATACTCGGCATCTCAATTATTAAATGTGCAAGCCACGCCATACAGATAGTAAAAAACATAATTATTGTCGTGGCTACATAATCATTGCAGTGGTAGCTTCTTAACTTTGGCAGTAACAATAAATATAGCGGCATGTGAAATAAATATAACGGATAACTAATTCTACCCAAGAAAGCAAATACTCGAATCTTTAGAAATTTACTATACGTATTAGCTAAGAGGAAAACCACACCCGCAGCACTAAACATCAATATAAATCTAGCTGGCGTTTCATGGTAACCCCAATCTTTGCTATAACTTAATAAACTTACACCACAAAAAACACACAACGCACAAACTAAAAATAGTTTCATTAAACGTGAATTTAAATAATTATTATGCCGATACTGGAAGAATATTGCGCTGGTAAAGATCAGAGATAATCCTATAAACGGAGCAACTGGAAATTTAATATTAAGTAAGAACCTCCCAGACGCACAAATTAAGCTTAATAATGTACTAACAATATAGCCATAAAGATAAAATTTAGCATTCTTAATTTTATGGATAAATAGACAGAATAGCACAAAGCCATAAAACATTAACTCAACTTGTAATGTCCAATACACCCCAAGTAAATCAGGAATACCAATAAACCGCTGAAACATCGTCAAATTTAAAAGTAATACTTTAAAATCAAATAGATTATAATTTATTAACACGTAAATGCCAATCGAAACCCAATAAATAGGATATAGCCTAAAAAAACGAGCAATAACAAATTCACGTGGCGTGCAATTACGCCAAACTGAAAAAACAATAATATAACCGCTAACCCAGAAAAATAAGTATACACCAAATAACCCAGGGTCAACATACTGATTTGACATTGATAAAAGTGGCAACCACAGATGTTGAAAAACTACGGCGAGCGCGGCAATTCCTCGTAGCTCATCAATATAATCTAAACGTTGGTTAATCATTACTACTCCATAACATAAATGCTCTTACAATAACCATAGATAACAAATTACGCGCGTGCGCCTCTGCCAAAACTAATCATTTAAGCATGCCAGACATAAAACATCAGCAAAGAGCTTCAATAACAGTTGGTTTAAATACGTAACAGCTCACCAATCGAGAGCTCACACAAATGCTCAGGAGTTTCGGCAAACAATTGACGCGTCTTTAGAATCGGCTCGGCGATTGGCTCATCCGCCAAAATAAACGTTCCATAGTGCATCGGAATTAATTGTTTGGCTGCCAAATCATTAAACGCCTGAAACGCTTCGACTGGATTGAGATGACTCGTTTGCATAATATACTGCGGTGTGTAAGCACCAACGCCCAATAAGGCGTAATCAATCGCTGGAAATAATTGGCTAATTGCGGCAAAATGTTCGGCATACGCACTATCGCCCATTAAATACAGCGTTTTTTGCGCACACCTCACAATAAAGCTCCCCCACAAGCGACTATTACGATCCCTGAGACTTCGATTTGACCAGTGTTGCGCTGGTAAAAAATAAAATTCTAGCCCATCAGCAGATTCTGGAAATTTCTGAAACCAACCCGCTTCAACAATAGGATTGCTAATCTTCCATTTGTGCAGGGTTGCCGCCGTTTGTAAGCCACAGTAAATTTGCATCTGCGGGTTAAGCTTAGCTAATTTAATCAGCGTGCGCCGATCTAAGTGATCAAAATGCGCATGTGTAATCAAGACATAATCAATCTGCCGATAAGCATTAATTTCAAAAGGTATTTTCACCCGCCGCTTAACCAAGGGTATGTGCTTAAAGACTGGATCAACCAAAATATGCTTACCATTTAGCGTCAGCAAAAAACTCGCATGTCCAAGCCAAACAATTTTATCGATACTTTTATCAAAAATTCGCTG
>JAIETT010000135.1 GCA_019744945.1 Burkholderiales bacterium | reverse complement strand
AGCGGTCATCAAATTCAATCCAACTTTGTGCAAGCAGTTGAAGTTAGTTCACCGATTTTAACTTCATCAATTAGCGCGACGATTACGGTTAATTCAAATACGTTACAAACAAATCATGTTCGTGTTAATAACTCGATTAAACGGTTTAATAATGCTGGATTGGCGACGAATGCAGAATTTAGTGAGAGCGTAAGTATTGAGGTTGCCTCATCTGCCCCTAACGCGAGTTTAATTACCAGTGGCATCCCGTTTATTAATACGTTAAATGGGACTGCCGCTAGTTTGTTAGTTCAGAATACGGGTAATCAAAATGCGGTTCTGGGTAGTGCTAGCGCTGATGCTGGGATTGGTAATCTATCTGGTTGTAGTGGTGAGACTTTAGCACCTGCTGCTAGTTGTACAATTAGCTTTAATGTGACTGAGTCAGGTGGGAGTGGCAATATAACGGTACCTTACACAGGTGGTAGTGCAAGTAGTATTGCAGCAAACGTAACTTGGTTTCCTGGTGCTGGCGCAGCATTAGCGTCACTATCAGCAAGTAACAATCCATTATCATTTCCTGCAACCGTTGGTGGCAGCACGACTGTCACCGTTACGAATATTGGTGGTTATACGTTAAATAACGTCATTATTCCTGATCCGATTATTTTGGGTGGTAGCGCCACAGCAACGCTGAGTAATAATAATTGTAATGCGATAAGCTTAGCAATTGGAGCGTCGTGTAGTTACGATGTAAATGTGGCTGATAGTGCTACTGATTTAAATCAACAGATTAACTTAGGCTTTAATGCTAGTTACACGAATCCAAGTGGCATGCAAAGTTATACGCAGTCGATGGTGTTAACTTATAGCTCAACTGCTTATGGTGCAATTTTGTCAGTTTCGCCAACTAATCCAAGAATGACAATTAGTGGAAATGATCTTGAGTCAGCTAATCAAATCTTGACTATTAGCAATAATGGTAATTTACCTGCCACTATCAGTTCTGCGCTATTAAGTAACAACCCAGCCTATTTAAGTGAGAGTGCGACGAGCTGTGGCGCAAGCTTAGCTGCAGAATCATCGTGTACGAGTACTCTTCAACTTGGTCCAGTCTTTAGTAAAACTGAATCCAGTGGTGTGGCTAATTATACGGTAAATTACACCTCAGTTGGTCAAACGCCAGCGGGTAGCGCGAGCAACGCGATTGCATGGACGGTGCAATCCTATGATCAAAGTATATCTTTGAGCGCACAAACTGCGTTTGGTTCAACTAGCGGTGATGGCGAATCGGAAGCAAGCCAATATAATTTCACAGCACGAGGGCGCGATTTAGTTGGTAAGTCAATTACTCTGACCTATACCAATATTGGTACACATTCGATGAAAATCACTGGAATTCAAGATTCTAATTCGCCAATTACATGGCAAATTGGTGGCAATGGAACTAGTTGTATCGCAGGTACAACATTAGCTCCTGCTGCAACTTGTCAGCTGGTTTACACAAATGTGTTAGAGTCAAATATTCTGGCACTCGGTGCAGTTGGCACTAGTTATAGCGAAAATTTAAGTTTACCCCGCTTTGTTTATCAGGATGTTGATAATCCAGGCGTGCAGTTTAATGCTATTCCCAATTTAGCCAATAGTAGTTATGTAATTTACGCGCAGTCGCATCAAGCAACTTTGGCTAATTCAATTACACTCAATGAATCAGGAACCATTAACGCGAATGTAACGGTGAGCCATCTGTTGGCAAATGCAGATGATGCCTTAAATGTGACGGTTACAACTCAAATGGAAGATTATTTTGAAATTGCGCCTGGCGATGGTGGTTCTGCAGCGTGTACGTATAATTCTGCGAATGGGATTATGACTCAAACCTGTATTATGGGCAAAGATGATTTGTCCATGTCGGCGACCTATCGAATTAATCCTAATTATCTTAATCAGAATCCATTACTGTTGACGGCATTATTTAGTCTCGATGGGCTTAGTCAAATTGCGTCGATGAATCCATTAGCGATAAATCTCAATTTGGGAACCATTCCAAATTTTGTTGCGGTTGGAACAAGTGGAACAATTCTATATTCGCAAGATGGGGTTAGCTGGGAGTCAACTACTTTTGGTACTGATTACATTAATGGTGTAACATTTGCGGATAATAAATATGTTGCGGTTGGTCAAAATGGCGCTGTTTATACTTCGAATAATGCCATGAATTGGGTTGCTCAGCTATCTGGTACTTCACAAGAATTATTTGAAGTGACCTATGGTAATAATTTATTTGTTTCGGTTGGATGTACTGGCACGATTATTACCTCGCCAACTGGCGTAAATTGGAGCTTACAAACAGGGATTAATTCATGTGATATTTACGGGGTTACGTACGGAAATGGATTATATGTTGCAACTGGTCAGGGTGGCTATATCCAAACTTCTCCAGATGCGACAACGTGGACTGAGCAGAACTCAACAACTAACCAAGAGTTAACGGCGGTGAGTTATGGTAATGGTAAATATATCGCAGTTGGTGCTAACGGCACGATTGTTTATTCAACAGATGGGGTTGTGTGGAACGCTGCAACTAGTGGCGTGACTGCGCAAATTGGCGCTGTGCTGTATGCGAATAATCAATATGTAGCGGTTACTCGCGAGGGGGGAGTTATTACTTCTGCAGATGGCGTAACTTGGAGTTCTCAAACGAGTAGTAATATAAATCCATTATATGGTATAGCCTATGCTCAAGGTAAATTTGTTGCCGTTGGTAGCAATGGTACGGTACTAACTTCAGTTGATGGCATAACTTGGGAAGCACAAAATAGTAACACTTCTGAAAATTTGTATGGCATAGCTAGCGTTAATTAGAAAATACGTATTAGTTTAAGCTGATTAAGTGTGAATTGAATAATTACCGTTTATTGATTGTAAATTGCGTTAATGTTTGGTAGGTAATTATTTGTTACAAGTGCGTAAAACTAGAATATAAATTTAAAGAGATTGGTGAGATGATGAGACAACAAAGTAGTTTGAAGAATATTTTTAAAACGTTAAAGTTAGTTTTTATTAGCCTGATTGGGGTCTGGATTGTCGCTTGTAATAATGGTACACCAGTTGCTGCAGGTGCTATTTTAGTCACGAGCAGTGTGCCGTTAATTGATACTATTTATGAAAGTGGCGCGACAATGATCGTGAGCAATGCTGGTAATCGCGATGCGCTAATTGGTGAGGTTAGTGCTGACGCAGGAATAAGTAATTTGATGGGTTGTAATGGCACTACCTTAGCGCCTGCCGAATCGTGTGCAATTAGCTTTAATGTTAGCGAATCTGGTGGCAATGCTCTGATTGCCGTTGACTATACTGGTGGTGCAGATGCTCAGAATGCCGTTTACGCCTCGATTAATTGGTTTAATAGTCGTGGCGGATTTGCCTTAGTTAGCATGTCAGCACAAGATAATCCGCTTGTTTTTGTGGCTAATTTTAGTGGTGCTAGCACTGTAACTGTCACGAATATTGGTGGCTATACGTTGAGTAATATTATCATTCCAACTCCAATTATTCTTGGGGGTAGCGCCGTTGCCACACTTGGTACTAATTCATGCGCCGAGTCGCTGACCTTGCCAATTAATGCTTCATGTATTTATACGGTCAATGTAACTGATAGCGTTATTGATAGTAATCAGCAAATCAATTTGGGGTTTAGCGCCAGCTATGCAGGTCCCAATGGAGTAACGGTGTATCAGCGTTCTTCATTATTAAATTATAGTTCAATGGCAGGTTGAACTATAGAATATCCATTTCGGATATGATTTTCTATAAATGTTTGTGTTACACTAATATCCGATTAAATTAGTCATCAATTCAAACTTTTGTGGGAACGTATTATAATGCAGGAAATATTGTCATCTAAAACAACTCGGATAGCGACTGTAATCGTTGGTGTGATTGGACTTGCGAGCCTTGCGGGGTGTGGTAATTCAGGCGGAACGAGCGGTAGTGGCGGCACTTCACCAACGCTAAATGCAACTGCAATTACGATAGATAACGCTGGAGTGATCCCTGTTTTTGGCAATAGCTCAACTTCAACTGTAGTATATGTACACAACAACACTAACAACACAATTAGTGGGATTAGTTATTCTGCTGTGGTTAACTCAGCTAAGGCTAATACCAGCTTGAAGAGTAAATTAGCCAACTTGTTTAAATCCAATAAAAGTTTGAGCAGTGTGAGTGGTAGCCAATGTAATAGCATTGCTGCAGGTCAATCCTGTCCACTTGCAATTACAACCCCTGTTCTTAGTGGTTCAAGTAGCCAAGGTTCAATGAGTGTAAAAGCGAGCTATAGCTTAAATAACAAGTCTGTAAGCTTTAATCAAATCATTAATTATGCGCAAGTGTCAAACAATCTAGTTGCGGCTGGAGCCAAGTTTCAAGCTGGTGTTGATATTTCAGGCTATGGTAATCCAACTGGCTACGCAACGATCTATTTATACGGTAGTGGACAAAACCAAGTCTATAATGTTTCCAGTATGGCGATCAACAAACCCGCGGTAACTATCGTGAATGGTAATATCAGTGGTCATCAAATTCAATCTAACTTTGTGCAAGCAGTTGAAGTTAGTTCACCGATTTTAACTTCATCAATTAGCGCGACGATTACGGTTAATTCAAGTACGTTACAAGCTAATAATACACCTGTCAATAATTCAGTGAAAAGCCCGAATAAAAGCTTAAACGCAAGTAAATCTTTACTGACTAGTGATCAATTCAGTAATAGTGTTGATCTAGCAGTCCAACCAGTTACGGCAGGAGCTATTTTAACCACTGGTTTTGTTCCTTTGATAAATACCGTTAGTAGTACGAGTGGCAGTTTGTTAGTACAAAATGCTGGTAATCAAAATGCTGTTCTGGGTAGCGTTAGCGCGGCTGCTGGAATTAGCAATCTCTCTGGTTGTAGTGGTGAGACTTTAGCACCAGCAGCTAGTTGTACAATTAGCTTTAATGTGACGGAATCAGGCGGGAGTGGCAATATAACTATACCTTACACAGGTGGTAGTGCAAGCAGCATTGCAGCCAACGTAACGTGGTTTAATGGTAAAGGTGCCGCCTTAGTTTCAATGTCTGCGAGCAATAATCCATTGACGTTCTCAGCAACCGTTGGCGGTAGCACTACTGTTACGGTTCAGAATATTGGTGGTTATAGTTTAAGTAATATTAGTATCCCAGCTCCAGTTGTGGTGGGTGGTAGCGCTACAGCAACGTTAGCAAATAATAACTGTGCTGAATCTGTAACTTTACCAATTGGTTCATCATGTAGTTACGATGTAGAGGTAGCCGATAGTGCTACCGATTTAAATCAACAGATTAACCTCGGTTTCAGTGCCAGCTATGCAGGTTCTAGTGGTACACAAGCCTATCGTCGAGTGATGCCATTAGCCTATAGCTCAACTGCCTATGGTGCAATCATCGCAATTACACCTGCTGATGCCATGACCATTAGCGGCAATAACTTTGAATCAACCACGCAAATATTAACTATTAGCAATAGTGGTAATTTGTCAGCCAATATCTCCAACACTTTGAGTGACAATCCAGCCTATTTAACTGAGAGCGCTACCACTTGTGGTGCAACATTGGCTGCAGCGTCTTCATGCACGAGTACGATTCAGTTTGGTCCAACTTATAGCGCAGCTGGAGCTAGTGGGGCAAGTAACTATACAGTTGATTACACCGCAGTTGGACAAACACCATCGGGTAGCGTGGTAAGTAGTATTGACTGGACGGTGCAAAGTTATGCCCAAAGTATTTCTTTAACGAGTGTTGAGTCATCAGGTGCAGCTAGCGGTGATGGGCTGTCTGGTACGCCGTACATCTTTAGTGGTAGTAGCAATGCGAGTAAATTAGTTACACTGACCTATACTAATACCGGAACTAATTCACTGAAGATCACAGGGATCCAAGAGAGTAATTCAGTTTATGCGTGGTCAATGCCTAGCGATGGTAATCATTGTGATAATAATGTAATCCTGCCACCCAATGGCACGTGTAGCATTCAGTTTGAAAATGTGTTAGCTACTAATATCTTAGCCTTAGGTGCTTCAGTGGGAGCAACTTATACTGAAAACATCAATGTACCAACCTTGACCTATCAAGATGCGACTAATTCACAGGTGCAGTTTAATGCGCAACCGAATTTACCAACTGGCGGCACAATTATCTATGCACAGTCGAATCAAGCCACGCTATCCAATTTGGTGACAGTGAATGAAATTGGTACTGCTTATGAAAGTGTTACGGTTAGTCATTTATTAGCTAATGCAACGGATTATGCGAGTATTATTGTGACGACCAATATGGAAGATTATTTTATTACTTTACCGACACAACCGAATGATCCATATGGCTGTTCATCGAGTAGCGCGAATGGAATTCTTACGCAAACATGTACTTTGGGTGCTTCGGCTTTGGCTGAGTCTGCAACTTATTTGTTAAATCAAACCTTGCTTAATGCGAGTACGGATTTAATTTTAAGTGCTTTGTTTAGTAGCAACTCATCGGATCTTGGCTTGGTTTTGTCGATGAATCCAATATTTGCGATTAGTAATTTATGGATGTCACCACCAGTGCCGCCATTAATTTTTGTTACAACAGCTACTTATAAAGGCGGCTTTATCTTGGAGTCTGCCAATACTAGTACTCCAGCACCTAATCCGCTACTTACTAGTGGTTTGGCTGCCGGTGATTATCTGTGTAATTTGCAAGCGTCCACAGATACGACAACTTATCCAGGTAGTTATAAAGCATTGTTGGCAGGAACTAATCGTGTCCCAGGTGGTAGTGATTGGGT
>JAIETT010000194.1 GCA_019744945.1 Burkholderiales bacterium | reverse complement strand
ATAACGTGTTAAAATTTTACTTCTTAAATTCAACACTCAAGCATTTAAGCCTGAATATGTCAATAACATTAATTTCACTCACCAGATAAAACCACTATGAATAATTTTTTTGAACTCTGTCTTGCCGCAATTTTGGAAAAAAATATTCCACAAAAATGTCAATTAGCGCGGAATTTACAGCACAAATTTAGTCAACCAGACGAATTAACTTTTGTAGTAACCGCAGAAAAAGTTAGCATTCCTCAGCCGAGCAAACCAGATAAACCACAATTAGTAGCACCATTTGAGGTACCCAAACGTAAACTTGGCACTCAAGAAGGTCTTGCCTGCTTAATTCATGCGCTGGCACACATCGAATTTAATGCAATTAATTTAGCTCTTGATGCTTGTTATCGCTTTCAAAATATGCCAGCACAATTTTATGCTGATTGGCTGGAGGTTGCGATTGATGAAGTCTATCATTTTGAATTATTAAACGAACATTTAGCCAAATTAGGTTATAGCTACGGTGATTTTACGGCTCATAATGGCTTATGGGATATGGCGTTAAAAACAGAACATGACGTGATCGCGCGCATGGCTTTAGTTCCGCGAGTATTGGAGGCACGCGGTGTTGATGCAGTACCAGAAATGCAAAAGAAATTACACGCGAGTAAAGACGTACGGGCAATTGAGATTCTCGATATAATTCATCAAGATGAAATAAAACATGTTAGTTATGGCGACAAATGGTTTAAATATAGCTGCAAGCTAAAAAATCTTGATGCGACCCAAACTTTTTTTAACCTATTTGAACAATACAAGGCGCCAAAAATTCGCGGACCATTTAACCGCCTTGACCGCAAAAAAGCAGGATTTAGCGATATCGAGCTAGATCATTTAATTTATATTTCTGAAAGTTATCATGAAAAAAATCCTTGCTAGTTTAATCTTGATTAGTAGCTTACCGCAAATTGCGCAAGCAGACTGTATGTTTAAAATATTAAATTATAGCGACTCGCCAATTACCACTAAAATTGGTTTCTATGGCGAAAGTTCGATGACTTTTATTGTTGCGCCGGCTGAAACAGCAATTGAGCACATTAAAAGTGACTATAACTGTAAATCCGTAGGACCTAGTGGACTAGGCAAAAGCTTTGTATTATTTCCAAAGGATCCTGCTTATGGCGGTGCCAATTATTCACCTGAAAATGACAACATAACCTTAATGGGTAAATTTAGTGGTACAGATGGCGGACGCGAACTACGTGCCGACAATGGAATACCCATTTGGTTAAACACTATGGGTTCACCAATGGAATCAAAATCCTTTGAAATCAAGCTTAACTTTACAGGTCGCCCAAATAGCAAAAGTGCAGGAACTCAATAAACCTCTAAATCAGCAATTTAGAACTTGTAATTTAACTTAGCTTCATGGTATAATCTGCCCTCATTTATAATTTTTTATTAAACTTTAGGAGTTTATATTGATGTATGCGGTAATAAAAACCGGCGGTAAACAACACAAGGTTATCGTTGGCGAGAAATTAAAAGTAGAACTGATCGCTGCAGAAATCGGAAGCAAAATTACTTTGTCAGAAGTATTAATGGTCGCTAACGGTGAAGAAGTAGTTATTGGTACCCCTGTCGTTGCAGGCGCAACAGTTGAAGCAACTGTGGTATCCCAAGGTCGTCATAAAAAAGTACGTATCTTTAAAATGCAACGTCGTAAACATTATCAACGTCGGATGGGTCATCGTCAGTATTACACTGAATTGAAGATCGAAGCGATCAATAACTAAAAGGAGTTAACGAATATGGCAACGAAAAAAGCCGGTGGTAGTTCAAGAAATGGACGCGATTCAAATCCTAAAATGCTAGGTGTTAAAGCTTACGGCGGAGAATTAATTTCTGCGGGTAGCATTATCGTTCGTCAACGTGGTACACAATTCCACGCTGGTGTGAATGTTGGCATGGGTAAAGATCATACTTTATTCGCTAAAGAAGATGGCGTAGTTAAATTTTCCGTTGGTGGAAGATTAAACCGTCGTTCAGTGAGTATCGTCGCAGCTGAGTAATCCAGCTTTAAAAAAATTACATGATTTGATATTGTCCCGGCTTTTTAGCCGGGTCTTTTTTTACTTTAATTCATTAATTTACTTAAAAAATCTCCAATCGACGAAAATTAATCTAGCACACAAATAAATCACGTTATACATTTAACTAATAAATTTAAGCTTTGCTAAATTGGTAAAACGATTAAATCATATTTTCAAGGAAAGAACATTAAAATGGCTCAACATTCCCCTGCATGGCCACATTCAGAAATAAAAGAAATCCTCCCTAATATTTTCTTTGTGATGGGAACTAATATTACACAGCATGAAGGTATAACGTTGCAACATAGCCGCAATATGATAATCGTCAGAAATTTGGATAAACTTTCTCTGATTAACGCAGTAAGATTAACCGAAAATGGCTTAAAAGAACTAACGTCTCTAGGTAAAATTGAGAATGTTATTAAAATAGGTAGTTTTCACGGACGTGATGATGCATTTTACCTTGAGAATTACCATGCAAAATTATGGTCTTTACCAAACATGGAGCATGAGAATAATAGAAATACTGACTACACTCTAACCCCTGATAGTTTAATGCCATTTGATAACTGTGGAATAATTACGTTTCGTTCATCTAAATTCCCCGAAGCTATTTTACATATCCAACAAAATGACGGAATATTAATAACCTGTGATAGTATTAAAAACTGGCTCACAACTGATAAGTTTTTTAGTGATTCTACTGCTAAAATTTATGAACAACAGGGGTTTTTTGGGTGCGCTAGTATCAATGAAATATGGTTACAAGCAACCCAAATTGATAAATCTGAATTGTTGGCTTTAAAAAAACTTCACTTCTGTCATTTGTTAAGTGCACACGGTCAACCGCTTTTAAATAATGCTTATGATCATGTAATTAAAACATTAGCTAGACTATAGGTATCATGAAAGTTATCTCATAAATATGTTCAAGAAGTGCATCTAGACTAAGAAGATAAGTCAAAATTGGCTCGCATATATAAATTTTTATAATCTAGCTCAATTAAATCATTGGATAGCCATCGATTAATCACTAACTTAAGAGTTTTATATCATACTTAATGAACTTGAAAAGCATAACAAACTCGGATTAATTTACAACCAACTTCTATCAAAGAATACGCACTGAAATTGCAACAGTTTGACAAAGCCACATAACACCACCATATGCTATAATATTGGGTTAAATTAATTTCATTTACTAAATATCGAGACCAAATATGTACTATCTTCGTGACTTTGTAACTAAAGAAACCGTCAATCCAAGCAACTTAGTTTTCACTGGTGAAACTACACCATGGGAAGTTGTAATGGATTTAGACAGCATTAAAAGCAAAATGAATCTGGATTATTTTCGCCAATCACCACCGAACCTACTTAAATATTTACCTTTATTGCCAATTACTCAGCAGGCAGAATTTATCACCTTGCGTGAAAGTGCGACTCCATTAATTAAAAGTCGTAAGCTTGGGCGCAATATGGGCGTTGAATTATTTCTTAAGGTTGAGGGTAAAAACCCAACTGGCTCCTTCAAAGATCGTGGTACGGCGGTAGAAGTATCGGTCGCCCGTGAGAAAGGTGCTAAAGCCATTATTTTGGCATCAACTGGGAATATGGCGGCCTCTTGTGCTTGTTACGCGGCGGCAGCAGGAATTCCATGCTTTATTTTAGTTCCTGAGGGCGTGCCACCAGGTAAGTTATCACAGGTTTTAGCTTTTGGTGGACACATTGTTCAAGTTAAAGGAACCTATAATGATGCTGCAGATCTAGCTTACAAAATTGCGGTTGAAATGGGCTTTTATTTGGCTGGAGATTATGCTTTCCGCCTTGAGGGTGCAAAAACTGCAGCTTTTGAAGTTATCGATCAAATGTTATTCCAAGTTCCAGATTATTTAGTGGTTCCAATTGGTTGTGGAACTAATATAGGTGGTTACTATAAAGGTTTTATGGATTATTATCGCCTAGGTTTAATCGACCGCTTACCACGAATTATTGGGGTGCAAGCAACAGGTGCGCAAGCCGTTGTCAATAGTTTTGACGAAAAACGCAATGACATCCAAATTTTGCCAAGCATTAGTACCTTAGCTTCGGCAATTGCGGTAGCTAATCCAATTGATGGACTCAAAGCCCTCGAAGCAATTAATAACACCAATGGTTTCGCGATTGCGGTAACCGATAATGAAATTTTAGCGGCACAACATCGCATGGCTAAAGAAGAAGGTATTTTTGCCGAAAGTTCGGCAGCAGCGACCATTGCTGGGTTACAGAAATTAATTGATCAAGGAAAAATTGACGCCCATAAAAAAGTTTTATGTATTTTAACTGGTGATGGCTTAAAAGATCCCCAAGTTGTACTTAAAGCGGCGATCAAACCACCAACCATTTATCCACAAATCGCCGAATTTAATCAACTTTACCAAAATGGCTTTTTTGATGGTAAAAGCATGGTTTTCGTTGAGAAAAGTGATATTTTATTTAACACTGAGCCAACTAATGCGGATATTGCACGTGAATTACAAAATCTCCTCTCTGCAACCTATGCTGAAGATTATATAAATAAAATTCAATTATCTTTGAAAAAAATGATTCAAAAAGGCAAAGCCATTACGGTTTCAGATTTCCAAGATAGTATTCAAAGTGTACTTGAATCGCCGAAACATAGTCAAGAAGAAGTCTTCACCGTTTTAGATTTCTTTGTTGATACCGCCAAAGATCAAAAAGCCAATGCTCACGTAACGGTTAATATTTCTGGACAAGAATACACGGGTAAAGCGCAAGGAACGGGTCCAGTTGACGCGGTAATTAAATCACTAACCAATGCCTGTCGCGACACCTTACGCTTTAAACTCACCGAGTATAAAGTTGAAATTCGTGGGCAAGGTACGGATGCCAACGTGTATGTTGAAATGAAATTGCAAAAAGATAGTAGCAATTCAATTGGTAGTGGAACTTCACCTGATATTATCCAAGCCTCGATTGAAGCATTTGCAGAAGCTTATAATGGATTTAGCAACTAACAACAACAAACTAACCTGCAGCCAGCGATTTTAATTAAATCAGCTCACGCAACATTGTAACTATTATGTAATAAATTTAAGGAACAAACATGACTAAATTAAATAAATACAGCGGTAAAATTACCCAAGACATCTCTCAAGGCGCATCACAAGCCATGCTTTATGCAACTGGCTTAGTTGAAAGCGATATGGCAAAAGCCCAAGTTGGAATTGGTAGCGTTTGGTATGAAGGTAATCCGTGTAATATGCACTTATTAACCTTAGCTGAAGAAGTAAAAAAAGGCGTGGTTGCAGCAGGACTAATTGGCATGCGCTTTAACACAGTTGGGGTTAGTGATGGAATTTCGATGGGAACCAATGGAATGCGTTATTCTTTACAATCACGTGAAGTAATTGCGGACTCAATGGAAACCATCATGGGCGCACAATGGTATGATGGTTTAATTACCTTACCTGGTTGTGATAAAAACATGCCTGGTTGCTTGATGGCAATGTCACGCTTAAATCGTCCAAGCATTATGGTTTACGGCGGTACAATTAAAGCTGGTGAATATCATGGTAAAATTCTTGATATTGTTTCAGCCTTCCAAGCCTATGGCGAATATCTGGCTGGCAATATTAGTGAAGAAGAACGTCAAGGAATCGTACGTAATGCCTGCCCTGGTGCTGGCGCTTGTGGTGGTATGTACACCGCTAACACTATGGCGTGTGCGGTTGAAGCTCTAGGTATGTCACTCCCTTACAGCTCATCAATTTCCGCAACTCATCCAGCAAAATTAGCCGAGTGCTACCATGCGGGTACAGCCCTAAAACATTTATTGGCTCACGATATTAAACCAAGTGATATCATGACCAAAAAATCTTTTGAAAATGCCTTTACCTTAGTAACCGTACTCGGTGGCTCAACTAATGCGGTGTTACATTTAATTGCCATGGCTCGCACGGCTGGAATTGATTTTACGTTAAATGACGTTCAACAAATTAGCGATAAAACACCAATGTTGGCTGATTTTAAACCCAGCGGCAAATACGTAATGGATGATTTGCATGCCTTAGGTGGCACGCCAGCGGTAATGAAATATTTATTAGCTAACAACATGTTACATGGTGATTGTATGACGGTAACAGGTAAAACGGTTGCTGAAAATTTAGCCACATTACCAGGACTACCTGCCGATCAAGATTTATTACACTCTTTAGATAATCCAATTAAAGCCGATGGACACATTCAAATTCTCTTTGGTAATTTAGCAACTGAAGGATCGGTGGCTAAAATCACGGGTAAAGAGGGTTTATTCTTCAAAGGCCCTGCGCGCTGCTTTGATAATGAAGCCGCTATGGTTCATGCACTGGAAGAAAACAAAATTCAAAAAGGCGATGTAATTGTAATTCGTTACGAAGGCCCTAAAGGTGGACCTGGTATGCCTGAAATGTTAAAACCAACTTCAGCAATTGTCGGAGCAGGCTTGGGTAAAGATGTCGCATTAATTACCGATGGACGCTTCTCGGGTGGTTCACATGGCTTTATTATTGGTCATGTAACACCTGAGGCACAAGTTGGTGGTAACATTGCTTTAGTTGAAGATGGAGATATTATTACTCTGGATGCAGTAAAAAATACCATTGACGTAGCCTTAAGCGATGCTGAACTAGCGGCTCGCCGTGCAAAATGGGTTGCTCCAGCTTACCGCGTAACGAAGGGAACCTTATACAAATTCATTAAAAATGTTCAATCGGCCAGCTTAGGTTGTGTAACCGACGAATAAATCACT
>JAIETT010000312.1 GCA_019744945.1 Burkholderiales bacterium | reverse complement strand
GCATCCGTAGCTCAGTTGGATAGAGTGTCAGTTTCCGAAACTGAAGGTCACAGGTTCGATCCCTGTCGGGTGCACCAGCCTATCGCTGCTACACCCACATTTATCGATGTTTTATATAGTAATTCAAATACTTATCACCAACCATCCTTTCTTATTTATTCTTAATTTATCGTTATTATTCTATTAATTTCTACTAACATGGGCACCATTTTGGGCACCAAGTCACTTTGGTTCTGTAAAAAGTAGCTTTTTATCATCGCTTTGCTTTATAAAGCGCGCATACTTTTCAAACATGATTTTTGGTTTTTTATGTCCCACCATCTGATATAATATCATCGGATTATTACCAATCGTTAGCATATAGCTGATGAAGGTGTGTCGCATTTGGTATGGATTGCGGTAGTCAACGCCTGCAAGTGTCAGAGCCGCCTTCCAATATTCGCGAAAAGCGCTGGTTTTTTTCCAGGGACGGTTGTGTATTGGTGTCAAAAATACGCGACCGTTTTCTTTACCAGTGATTTCAAATTGAGCTTTTAGAGCTTCTTTCGCTTGAGGTGTCATTTCAAGCATTCGTATACCTGCATGTGTTTTTGGCGCCTTAACCCCACCTTTAATCGTAGCAGATTTAGTTATTGAAATATTATCAATTTCAAAGTTAATATCTGACCACTCTAAAGCAAATATTTCACCGATCCGCATGCCTGTCCAGAATCCAAACCTAATGAAATTACAAATAGCATTATGCTTGCATGCACTTAATATCCGCTCAATTTCATTACAATTAAATGGGCTAACTTCATAATCACTATCCTGAATAACTGATAAATAGACGTCTGAATCAATATCTTTGATAGGGTTTGCGGTAATCAATCCCTTTTTAAGTGATTTTCTAAAAACTTTTTGAAGTGGTCTAAAAATTAATTCAATTCGTTTGCGTGTGAATGGTAACTGACGAATAAAACTTTCTAAAACTTCACCCGTTACTTCGCTAACCTTATAGTTACTAAAATATGGTAGCGTATGAAGATTTGCCGCGTAAATGTAGTTTTCATAAGTTGCTAGACCCAATGTTCCTACTTTCACTCGAGTTTTATAGTCATCAAGTTCTGTCTTAATTAGTTGATTCATTGGTACTATTTCTGCGATTGTTGCTTGCTCTAAATCTAATGTAGCAAGTTTCTCGGGCGTTTTAAAATAACGTTCATAATTAGACAAATAAAATGTTTCATGATTAATATCTTTTATTAATCTATTTAACAAATTTTGTGCTTTAGGCATATTTAATTCAGTTGCTTCAAACACCGTAGTTGGTCTAAATCGTTCATTACCGACCCTGAAATCAAGCATATGAAAGTTGCGATTTGTGCGCACTGAGCCCGATTTTACTTTCTTTAACATTGTTTCCACTCCTTGTAATCATCCATTGAAAAGAATTCCCACCGATTGCTGTGCCCTTTTTTTACCACAAACCCATTACGTAAAATACGTTTGTATACAAAATTATAAATTTGCTTCATTGTTAATTTGACAAACGGATCTTTTAGTGCCATCTCTATAGGAATCCAAATTTTATTATTTGGTTTTGTTTTTTTCATCTCAGTACTTTCTTATTAAATTGTTTATGATATAATAACGTAAATATTACATGAATATATATCGTTACAATACGTATTATATAGTTATATTTCGTTGTAGTCAAGTAAACTTTTTAAATTAAAAGAAATAAATGGAAAATACTTTAGAAAATGTCCGTCGTAATAACCTAAGAGAGTTTATAAAACAAAGGTTTCAATCACTATCGGATTTTGCTAGACAATTTGGAACCAACAAGTCAAATATTTCAACCCTACTCAATGGTTCACGAGGATTTACAGATTTTACAGCAAATAAAATTGAAGTGACATTTGCACTCCCTCAAGGATATTTATCTAATGAAGAACATAATGAATTTGTTTTAATAGATTTTATTAATGCTAAATTCTATGAGGATATGAAATATCTTGTCGTTTCTACACCCGAAAAAAATATTAGGTTACCTTTAGAAATTATTGATGGTCTAAATTTAAATGCTAAGAATACTAATTTATTAGTTACATACATGAACGATGATTTAATGAATCCAACCATTAAAAAAAATGAAATGATATTTGTTGATTACTCACAAAAAAAAGTTGAAGATGGCATGATCTATCTAATTGAGGTTAACAGCTTTTACCGTGTTCGTAGATTGTATAATAAAAAAGACTCTGTTTCAGTTCACATTGATAATCCAAGTGAAAAAGTTAACTATGTTGTTAATACAATTCCATTATCTGACATTGATATTATTGGCAAGCTGGTTGGATCTTTTAAAACTTTTTAAGTATTAGGACAGAATATGATACAAATTAAATACTTGTATAATAAATTTTTGAAAATTTGCAGTGTAGAGGGGTTAATTTTAATTTACATAGCAGTCTACTTTGGAAATACATTTTCAGCTTTAATAGCACTGGTTTTTGGACTTGTTTTACAAGGTTTCATAATGTGTTCAGATATGAAGACCAAGCAACTTTATTTTAGTAAAACACGAAAATGGCTTTCACTTTTTTTAATATACTTTATTCTTGGCACTGGTGTAAAATCAATGTACATCATTTCATTTTCAAATTTAGATATAAATAATAAAATGAGTACTTGTGCTAAAATTTTTATTATATTTATTGTCGTACCAATTATCTCTAATTACATCCTACTTCGTAATTCAATTAAAATTCAAAAAATAATTTCACATAACATTTTGTCAGTACAACATAACGAAACCAATTAATCTATTTTGAGTCATTCATGGCATTATTTTATCATCGCTATTAAGTAGAAATGTCATTACTCTGTAAAAGTGATTAGGTTGATTCACCATCATGAAATACTTGAATAAATTTAGTAATCTTGCCCCACAATGATTCTAGTACACGCGGTCGCTCCAATAGTTTTGGTTTGGTTTCAAGTAAATTAATAATTTCATCATTTAATGGCTTACGCTGTGTGTAAATGTATTGGGTAACCAAATGCTCAAGCCGTTCAGAATTTATCTTCTCATCAACGCATAAAGCATCAAAAGCTTGCATCTGTGCATCACTCCAGAATTTATCAAATTGCGCTGGCACATCATGCGAGTCTTGAATATTGGGCATGTTTTCGGCAATGAATTTTTCTATAAGATCGCGTTTGCTGCGCAACTCAGGCGTGCTATTTAAAATATTGCTAATTTCTTTCTTGCGTTTATCAAGCTCTTCTGGGTTTTTACCTGCTAACCCCTGTAATAACTTCAGGATATAATCAACATTGATTTCATCTCGATGAATTAAATCCAGTTCAAAATCAACATCATTGAGAATTGAGACTTTTTCTTTAGCATTATCACTTTTAACTTCATCATATAAATCAAGATATTTACTTTTATAATTCTCAAAAGTTTGATTATCAATATTCAAATCAGTAAGGCTAAAATCAGCAAAAGTTTCTAATACATTCCTAAGTCTAATTAAATCCCGAAAGTTTTTAATAAAGGTTAATTCTTCGTGTTCAGTGTTCAGATCATTTACACTTTCAACAGTCGGCGTAAGCGTTAAAAGTTTAGCTAAAGCTTGCTTAAATCTCTCGACATAAACCTCATATGGCTCTATAAATATTACTTCATTAGCATTTTTATTAGAAAATAGAGCAACTGCATCATCGGTGGCTTGTTTTAAATTACGAAAGACAATTATATTGCCTTGCGATTTAACTTCATTAAGAATGCGATTAGTGCGTGAATATGCCTGAATTAAGCCATGATATTTGAGATTTTTATCAACGTATAATGTATTTAAAGTTTTGCTATCAAAACCAGTTAAAAACATATTGACAACTAGCAAAATATCTACTTGTTGATCGCGTGGTAATGTGCCGTGATCCTTTACCCGCTTGGATAAGTCAGTAAAGTAGTTATAAAAAGATTGGCTATCTTTAGTTGAGAATTTACTTCCGTAACAAGTATTGTAATCTGCAATAAATTTATCTAACTTGGCGCGTGAGTGATTATCGGGAGTCTCATCAGATTTATTTATGCCATCAGCGTCTTGATCACCCTCATTCGTGCCATAGCTAAAGATGGTTGCAATTTTAAGGTTATGTTTGCCTGCCGCTTTAGATGCTGCAAACATCTCATAATAACGAATCAGAGCTGGAATACTACTCACTGCAAAAATAGCGCTAAATTCGCGATTATGAGTTTTACGGTCATGATTGGCTGCAATATAATCAACTATCTTGCTTAGACGTTGTTCGCTTTCGAGTAATTCCTTGATGTTAATGTCTTCTACATCAATGTCAATGTAAGTATTGCTATTTTGTTTATAGCGCCCGATATATTCCACCGAGAATTTCAGAACATTGTCATCCTTAATGGCATCAGTAATCACATATTTATGCAAGCAGTCAGTAAAAAGATCTTTAGTTGTCTTAAAGCCTGCGGCATTATCCGCAAAAATCGGCGTGCCCGTAAAACCAAATAGTTGATGATTAGTAAAAAACTCTTTAATTCTTTGATGCGTTTCGCCAAATTGACTGCGGTGACATTCATCAAAAATAAAAATAACTCGTTTAGAGCGTAGATGCGCAATTTTCCCTAAATGATGCTCTTTGCTAATCGCAGTATTCAACTTTTGCAGGGTAGTTACAATCAGCTTACTATCTTCGGATTCGGCGCTTAATTTTTGTACTAAACTATGGGTACTTTTATTTTCGTCAACACTTCCTTGACTAAAAGCATTAAATTCACGGATAGTCTGATAATCTAGATCTTTACGGTCAACTACAAATATGATCTTGTGGATTTTAGGAATTGTTTTCAGTATTTGACTAGTTTTAAATGAAGTTAATGTTTTACCTGATCCAGTAGTGTGCCAAATATAACCGTTTTTCTTGGGTTCATTCTTTACTCGCTCAATAATCACTTCGGTCGCATAATATTGGTATGGACGCAATACCATCAAGCATTTATTTACTTCACTAACGACCGTGTATTTAGCAATCATCTTGGCAATATGGCACGGCTCCAGAAAGGCGCTGGCAAATTTTTCTAGTTCATCAATCCGTCGATTATCTTTGTCTGCCCAGTAAAAAGTTTGCTTGAATGACTGATGGCGGTTGTTGGCAAAATATTTGGTATTAACCCCATTACTGATCACAAAAATCTGAACAAATTGAAATAATCCATGATTAGCATTAAATGAATGTTTCTGATAACGATTAATCTGATTAAAGGCTTCTTTAAGCTCCAACCCGCGGCGTTTTAACTCAATTTGTACCAATGGTAAGCCATTGATCAATATCGTTACATCATAGCGATTAAGATAACTACCTTCTTGAGTAACTTGTTGCGTTATCTGAAATTGATTTTGACACCAATGCTCCAAGTTCATAAACTCAATATATTTAATCGTTCCATCATCACAGAGCAAAGCAAATTTATCGCGTAAAATCTTGGCACGCTCAAAAACATTGCCTTTACTGAGCTGGTTTAAGACTTTGTTAAATTCGCTAGTCGATAACGATAAATGATTATGCTTTTCCAGTTGAGATTTTAGATTGCGCAATAAATCAGCTTCGTTAGTGATGGGCACAAAAGCATAGCCAAGGCTAACTAATTGCTGAACTAATTCTGTTTCAAGTACTTGTTCTGATTGTGTTGTCATATTCTTACTTCTTAATTATATATAAATCCAATTTTAACCGCAAATTAAGTTAGTTCGAGCTGTTTAAATCTTAAATTTGGTTGCCTAAATAAAACGCTTAATAACGCAAAATATATCTCAAAAAAGTTGAATCATCCGACTATATCCAATTAAACCCAAAGTAGATACTATCAAAACAGTAAACCATTGTTTATGTCAGAATTTATTGCTTTTTATTAATTTCATATGCTATAATACTCGAAAGGTTCCCTCCTACCGATAAGATTCCAAGGGAAGCTTCGCAAGATAGGTAGGTAGGGTCATTTTTCATAGTATACGTCTGTTCTGTCTTTAGTTGCCTCATCTATTTTCATCAAATACTTTTCAATTTTTTTGTAATAGCTACTGTCTTTGTGTTCATATTTCCTAAATATAGCCCAAGAAATATAATCAACGATCTGTAAATTTGCACTGGATGCGCTACTATGATGAAAAATATCATACCTAAGCTTCAAACCTTTACTGCTTAAATATTCTTTAATACCTCTTTTTAATGCGCCAACTTGCTTATTTTTATTTTTCTCAATTGGTAGTCTATCAGTAATAATAATAAAATTTTTATCTATATTAAGTTCGTCCAATAATTTTTCAATCGCATAGCTTAAATTATCGATATAAAACTTATCTTTTTCTTGCCTCTTATTGGGGGCGACTTTTGTCTTGTCTAAAATATATGAATATACTTTGACTAAATTTGCATTAAATGTAGAAATGATGTTAAACAATTCCGCTTTGATATATTTGTTATCTTCACAAGCATGAAATCGTTCTATATCTAATCTATCATATAATGGGTTTAAATTTCTTTCTAACAAAGAGTATCTATAACTGGCGATATACTCATGCAAACTAAAAGGTCTTCTTTTAATAAGGAAATTAAACATATAATGCTGTGAACCATTTATAGAGAAATCCATATCTCCAGCTTCATCAACAAAAATATAGATATTATCACCAATATCTTCTATAACAGCATGTGTACTTATAGAAAATTTGATAGAATTAATACTGAAATAGCTATGTGGCAGACCGTTAAAAATTTTGGGGCTAGACAATCAAAGCTTACTTTAAGGTGTGCTAATATATTGTCATGATTCATAAAAATAAGTATATAAATAAT
>JAIETT010000156.1 GCA_019744945.1 Burkholderiales bacterium | reverse complement strand
ACGACTTGTTTTTTATCTGATATGAATAATTTTGCGGCATTTAATGAGGTTTATGCCAGTTATTTTGAACGTAACTTGCCAGCTCGTTCTTGTGTTGAAGTAGCACGTTTACCGCGCGATGTTTTAGTAGAAGTTGAAGTAATTGCGGTTATTCCACTCTAACAAAGATAAATAATTTAATGATTAATCCGTTTGCAATAACCAGCTGAAGAGTTCCCTACGTATTAAATCAATAAAATACAAATCACCTAAACTTAAAATCAAAGTGCCAACATTAGGGCACTTTATTTTATCATCAGTACCGACTAAATTCCACACTCAAAAACAACTCAATTATTTAACTACCAACAAAATCAAACCTCATCAATTTGCGCGATTTTACCATTATATAGCGTTATTACTTTATCCGCATGCATTAAACTATTTCGACAATGTGTGATTACAAAAAGAGTTAACTTTCCTTTTAAATCACATAATGCTTTTTGGATTAATTGATTATTTTTTTCATCTAAGGCACTACTCGCTTCGTCTAAAATTAAAATTTTTGGTCTGCGCAGTAATACTCTTGCCAGAACCAAGCGCTGACGTTCGCCGCCAGATAAATTAATCCCACGCTCACCAACATTAGTCTGGAGCCCGTTAGGTAATTTTTTTATTAACTCACTAAGTTGAACTAAATCTAATACATTCCAAATTTCATCTTCAGGTATCCCCTGTGTTATCCAGCAAAGGTTATCTTGAATAGTGCCATTAAATAAAAATACGTCTTGTGGAACATAACCAATTAATTGTTGCCAAGAATCTTGAACATCCACCAAGCGATTTCCATTGACAATAACTTGACCAGTAGTTGGTTTTAATAACCCCAGTAATATATCTGCTAAGGTGCTTTTACCTGCTCCTGATTCTCCAATACAAGCGATAAACTCACCACGTTTAAAACTGAAATTTATATTTTCTAATGTCGCCCTAACTTGGTTGGGAAAATAAAAACTTACTTGCTCAAATACAATATTTTCTATTTCTACTACTTTTGAAGATGAATCATTTTGTATCTGCTGATTCGCCTGTATTTCATCTTCAAGTGTTTGAATACTCAGAAATGCTGGCAAAGAAATAGCCACGGAGTGAAGCGAGGTTTGCACACTTGAAATCCGTGGCCAAATCTTAGCAAAGATAAGTAAAATAAATAACAAGCGTTCTAAATTTAAATCCAATATTTTAATTGCTACGTAAAAGACTAAACTAATAAATACTGCCGCTACAATTTTATAAATCATTTCCACCTTGGTTTGCAACAAAACAGAGGTTGAATTTGATTCTTCAACATCTAAGCGAATCTGCCTTAAGTAGTCAAAGTTCTGATTTTCAACGCCATATGTTTTAACCTCTTTAATACCATTAAGGTGTTCCATCAGGCTAAATAATAATTGACGGCTATGTTGAGAAATTAATACTCCAGCACGACGCGACCCTCTAACCAATGGAGCTAAAAAAAATAATAGAGCGCTACCAAAAAGCATAATTAATAGCGTTAACTCAGGAGCAATAGCGAAAGATAAAACTAGATAAATTAACAACATAGACAAATTAATCAAAAGTTGAAATAAAAAATAACACCCCATACTCACACGCATAATTTCATGGGTAAGCGTATGATTTATATCTGATTTAGTCTTACTAATCCAATAAATCCACGTCGTAGTTGCTAACAATTGATATAATTCAAAAGTTAAATGGCTAATAAATCCTTGTTGAATTTTGTTAATTAATAAACTTTGTTGACGCTTTAAATAAGCTGAAATGGCGATCAAAAAAATAAATACGCTAAGCGCATTTAATAGCGTTAAATTATGCACCCCAACATAATTCATTATACCATCGAGGCGAGTATGCGTTGAATTATGAAAAATCCCAGTTAAACTAAGAATAGGTAAAAGAGAAACTAGGCTGATGCCTTCAAATAAGCTTAAGATTAACGTAAGTAGAAAACTTAAACTTAGCAATTTAGGGTTGAAACGATACAAGCGAATTATGAACGAGCGCGCGCTACTAAACATTCATTTACTTTCTAAAGATTCGCATAATAAAATGTCTTATTACCTCAAACGGGTATAAAATATAATAAACAAATCCACAGTAACGAGGTAAATTTACCAGACTAAAAACACGATCCAGATTAAATAAAATATCCCAAACCGCACTAAAACGGTTTAGACCATTATCTAGAGTAATTTGATAATAGCGATATTTCAAAAACATTGACTTAAAAACATATCCATCACCAATGAAGACAAAATCAGCACAAATAAACTGCTTGGCAAAATCGGCTAATTTTAAAGCACGTGCATCGATATGCGTTAATAATTGGTCAATTTTTTCATTGCTAATTTGATAAAAATCTCGTAGTAACCATAAACTTTGCATAAATAAATGCTCACATTTTAAATCACAACTTAGAGAATAAACCAAATCAAGATCACATTTATCTTGACGAATGTATAAGGCAATATCATTCAACCAACGTAATCTCGACCAACCATGCTTTGCACCGTGCAACATTAAATATAAAAAATTATAATTATCTTCAAGCGTTATAAATTTTTGCCGATTAATGAAAAGACTCTGTGTTCTAACTTTATCAAACGAGAAAAAATTAGTACCAACCGACTCTAGTTTAAAATGTAATTCAACTTCAACCAGACGGCTAGAATTCACCAACGCAATTTCATGTGCATGATTTAAATAAAATTTCTTCTTCAATCCAACTAACTTGTATGCTGGGCGCATCGTTATATAACCTAGTTTATGAAGTAAATTCTCAGCGCGCTCTAAATCAGACGTAGAAACCCAAATATCAACATCTTTGCATTGCCGCTTATCTCTACCACCATATAGATTTACAGCCAAAGGAATGCCTTTAACAATGATAAATGGCACGTTCTCTCGATCAAACACGCGTGCAATGCGGATAGCTTCTGCACTTAGGCGTAATGAATTTATTTTCATTTGCTGATTCAACTGTTTTAATTGAGCCAAAAAGGAGGCAGGTACCAACGAAATATTTTGTAATGCACTATAGAGCGGACCAACCAAACGATGACGGACAATTAACTGTAAAAGATAATCCCATCTAACTTGTGCAATTAAGACCATAAGTTTATCTTCATTAGGTTTATCACGAATAACCAACAAAATAAGCTCAAGTTCAGGGACAAATTTAGTCTGCATTAACGATCCTCAAAACAAGAAATTATTTTATATTTTTTAAAACTAAGCTTATCTCCAAGAATAGTTTCTTCAGCACAATTAATCCAAGCGTGTGAAATCAGTTGGTTATTTTCATCTTTACTGACTCCAATATAAAAAGTACTTGGAATTAAGAGCTTCCGTAATAAAAAACGACAAGTTAAACCTTGCACCAAACACTTGGATGGCCACGGTGTAAGATGAGAAACCAAGCACACCAATCGCCCAATCATCAAAGCATATGAAATCTTAAGGGGTGTTAATTGCCAATTTACTGATGAATTAGCAATTAATAAATATTTAGTGTAATAGCGAAATGGAATAAAGCCAATCATTAATCGCATAATACCTAATAAAACAAAAATAGCTAAGATTAAACCGCGCCTTTTCCAACTAGACAACAGCAATAATTTAAATAGTTGCATACTTTAATGAACAACACACACTAATTTTAGATCAATTAATTGGTCTAAAAACAATAAAATATCTTGAAAAGATTGTTCTTGACTGCAGTTGTATTTTTCATGTAGTTGCGTTACTAAATTTTGTATTGTCGTTGGTGCTGCTAACCACCTCCATAAATCAGAACTAGTTGCGTTCAAACTATAATACTTACCGTGATCAATGTGCATTAGCACCACATCACCATCAAAATCAGTTTCCACTACATTTATATCAATGCGCTGCAAGACGCTATCCAATGTAAAATTTACCATGTTACTTTTCTTAAAAAACTAAAATCTATTAATAATTTGTTGTCGAAGCTCGTCTAATAAAAATTGCTGACTTGGTCGCACAACCGCATAAACCTTAATCAACGCAGCTAATTGCGTAATCTGCACAAAATGAGTGGGTAGCTTATTCATTGGCCGCAACATAGAGTAGCGATAAGTATTACGAATTAAATTCGCCAATTTATCAGATCCACTTTGTTCTATAACTCTAATATGATTACAAGCTTCAGACTTGGAAAGCTCATAAAACTGGCCAATTGGCACTAATTCCGCATGATAGTTACTGATAAATAACTCATATTTATTGTCTTTATTCGAGACTTGCTTGAGCCCATCAGCTGAGCGTCCAAATCTAACTAAAGTATCCTGCCATAATTTTACCCGACTTGGACCTGGTACTAACATCATCTGCCCTGCTGTAGTATATTTAATCGCGACCACATCATCAGTCAACAGTGAATAACCTAAATTCACCAGCGCGGCTGCCGTTGTTGATTTACCGGCACCAGAATCTCCGCTAAAAACAACTGCGCAACCATTAACCAGCACCGCAGATCCATGCAATACTAAATAACCTCTAGACTGGAGTATATACGCAAAAACAGTACCATATAACCAAGTATTAATAGCATCTAGATTCGTTAGCTCTGGGTAAACTTCGATAGTTAGAATGTTTTCAACAATATTTACATGGTATTTTGCAACACCATGAATATCTAAATAAAACTGACTTTCATCACACCAATAATCTTTGGCATGAACTGGTGGTTTAATCTGAGCACTAACTAAACAAATACTTTCACCAAAAGCAGTTATTTTATTAATTTTAGCCAACTTGAAACTGCAATCATTCTTCAATTTTGCACCAACCTCATAAAGTTATTTGGTTTCACATAAAAACATAGCTATTGCCAGCTCACGTACAATTTAAACACTAAGCTAACCATTCTGAACGGTACATTTCAAGGCTTAAGCCAGCTAAAGTTTGATACATTAAAATAGTTTCCGCAAGCTTCGGATCAAATTTTAAGCAGCGTTGCTGCACATCAGCGTGAGGTAATGCCGAATTTAATTGACTAGCAAAATCACTGCGATAATTAGCTAACATCTGCTTGAGCGTTGAACCCATAATATTACCATCATATTTTGCAATAGGTTTAGTCTTAAAATCCGTCAAATTTGCTTTAGCCAAATAGTCACGCACCATAATTCGCGATAAACCATTTCGACGTTTTAAATGAAGCGGCAACCGATTGCAAAACTCAACTAATTTAGGATATAAAAATGGATATTTATATTTAAACCCATAATGGCGCGCCATTAAAGCGCTATCTTCAATTCGACAACTGAGGTGATTATTTCGTGCACCAATTAACAACATAATCTCATGCTCAGCAACTGTTTTAGCACGCGCTACATACGTTGGCAAATCTAATCCAAAGCGTTGTGATTGGCGTAGTTGATCTAAATAACGCTGATGCTCACGGACTTGTGAGATTTGAGGAAATTTAGCCAGAGCAAAATCTTTTAACTGGCGCAACAACCTCGGATGATTTGCTTTATTTACTTGATAGTAGTTATGATATTCACTCCAAGCGCTTGCATAGCGACCATTCTTTAACCATTCAAAAAGTGCGCGCGATAAACTCGCATGCCCTGAGACACACTCATCACCACCAAAACCTGACAATAATATTTTGGCTTTACTCTCTGCAACTCGCTCATGAATATTATTCGCGCCAATTGGAAATAAATTATGTGGAAAACCAGCCAGAACGTTACTAACCAGTTGTAGAACTTGCGGCAAATTAAAGTTATCAGCATTAATAACATGCTGCTCAAAATTAGTTTTTTGCAGAATTTGATCAATAAAATAACTCTCACGCAAACGCGAGCTCATTGGAGTAGAATCTAAATCTTGATGCGTAAATAAGCTAAGCGGCTTACCTAACTGATGTGCGGCTAAAATAATACTTGAAGAATCTAAGCCACCGCTACATTCTGCAGCTAACGCAGATTCATCACCTAATTGTAAACAAATTCCCTCATGTAAAAGCTCCGTAAAATGCTCAAGATATTCGCGATCATCACGATAATAAATTTTATCTTCCGAGCGCGTGGCTAAATCCCAATATTGCTCCTGAGTAAGATGATAATCACGGAGAGTTAATACACGATTCGGTTTAACTCGTTTAATATTCTCATAAATAGTATCCTCATGAATACTTGCTGCCATATCAACGCGTTTACTAGTCCATAACAGATAAGGTAGTTCAAGCTCATTAATTCTAGGATTAATTCCAACGGATTTTAAGCGCAAAATTAAATCTACAATTGACGATGCAAAGTATAGACAGTCAGCATTTAAATAATAAAAAAATGGCTCACAACCAAAATGATCGCGCACCAATTGTAAGGTATGATTTGATTTATTGACAATTACACAAGCAAATTCGCTATAATGTGTCTTCCAAAATTCTTCATTTTGCTGATGAACTAAGCCAGCCAGTAAATCTGCATTCGGTGAATAATACGTTATATCCCCCAAACTTAAAACTTGCCAATTCGAGGCGTTAATTAACTTTAACATAATTTCAACTTACCAAAATAATTAAAAAAACAGCTTAAGACGATAGTTAAAAACCGAGAGGTCGGTGATGACCACTCGGTTTTCAAAAATTCACAGTCTGAAGATTAAATTGCTTCGGCTGCCAAAGTTGGTACATTCACAGTTGAGCTTGCACCATTACCAATTTGACCACTGGTGCCAGTACCCCAGCAATAGGTTTTACCTGCATTCGCTCCAGCACTCGCTATTGCACAACTAAAGCTACTATTAGTTGAAACCGAACCAAATGCAGTTACTCCACTCGGTAAAGTGGCTAATGTAGGTACATTCACAGTTGAGCTTGCACCATTACCAATTTGACCATCATCACCAACACCCCAGCAATAAACATTACCTGCATTCGCTCCAGCACTCGCTATTGCACAACTAAAGTTATTATTAGTTGAAACCGAACCAAA
>JAIETT010000008.1 GCA_019744945.1 Burkholderiales bacterium | reverse complement strand
GAGTTACCACAACTACACGTAACTGAGACTTCTTTATATGAAGGATGAATGTTTTGTTTCATTACTGTTACCTTTCCTTAAAGAATATGGGCTGGATTATATCACAGCCAAGCTAGGTTTGCAAATTAAATATTACCTCTATGGCTAAAATCACGTAGTCTGAAGCCCAGCAGGAGCAGCGCACCAAAGTAAGCTAATGCTGCGATCACAATGACTACCAATAACGAAACCACTCGCATTAAGGAATTCCCCATAAAATCTAAGGGTAACGCATATAGCGCTAACTCAATACTTAATGCCATAATAACTACCGCGCCAGCCATGCGCCCAAGGAAATCTCCCCAACCACCCTGCGGTTGATAGAGACCTTTTTTAATTAACATATAACATAGACACGCCGCATTTAAACACGCACTTAACCCAATTGAGAGTGACAAACCTGCGTGTTTTAAGGGACCAATAAAGGCCAAATTCATTACCTGCGTACAACACAACACAAAAATCGCAATTTTAACTGGCGTTTTGATGTCTTGGTTGGCATAAAAACCAGGGGCAAGTACTTTCACCAAAATCAACCCCATCAGACCAATTGAGTACGCTATTAAAGCATAACTGGTCATCGTGGCATCACGTAAGGTAAATTCACCATGCATAAACAGCGTCATAGTTAATTGCTTCGCCAATAACCCAAGTCCAACCGTGGCGGGCAAGGCTAATAATAAGCACAAACGAATCCCCCAATCTAAAATTTTGGAAAAATCTTCACGACTTGCGTGCCCAGCATGTTTGGATAAGCTTGGTAAAAGTATCGTGCCAAGCGCCACGCCCAACACCCCAGTTGGAAACTCCATTAGGCGATCGGCATAATACATCCACGAAATACTTCCGCTTTGCAAAAATGACGCATAAATGGTATTAATTACCATGCTAATTTGCGCAATTGATACCGCGAAAATCGCAGGCCCCATCAAACGAACCACCCGCCACACCGCAGGATTATGCCAATCCAACTTGGGGCGCACCAACATGTCAATTTTTTTCAAAAAGGGTAATTGGAAAAGTAATTGAAACAAGCCACCAAAAAACGTGGCATAGGCTAAAGTCAACACGCTCGGATTAAACACATGACTAAATAGCACAATAAAAATAATAAAGCTAAAATTTAGTATCGTTGGTGTAAATGCTGGTATTGAAAAAAGTCCCCACGTATTCAGCACCCCACCGATCAAAGATGCTAACGAAATAAATAAAATATATGGAAAAGTTATCCGTAACATTTCAATAGTTAAAGCTAGTTTAACTGGATCATGGGTAAAACCACCAGCGGTTAACCAAATTACTCCTGATGCGAAAATCATGCCTAAAATCGTAATAATGATTAAAACCAGCGCCATCAGCCCTAAAACCGCCGCAACAAAATCTTTAGTTTCCTGATGACTTTTGGTTTTCTTATATTCGGCAAGTACCGGTACAAAGGCTTGAGAAAAAGCTCCCTCGGCGAAAACTCGGCGCAATAAATTGGGTAATTTATATGCAACATAAAACGCATCGGTTGCCGCACCAGCCCCAAAATAGACCGCCGTCAAAGTATCGCGCGCAAAACCAAATACCCGTGAAATTAGGGTCATGCCACTAACATTCGCCAGCGACCGCAATAAGCTAGATTTCTTTTTAGTCATGTTTCTCTTCAATATACTTAGCTAATGATTTAGGTAACATCCGACTTAAACATGGTATCTTACTTAAGAATTGGTGGGCAAATGCAGCGAGAACATGCAATGCAATCAGCAAAATAAAAAGGTGGGCTAAATATTCATGAGCCAATTTATATGGATTACGTTCAGTTTCGGACATTGTATTCATTAATGGAGCTACATTAAAACCAAAAACATTCAGCGCCTCACCTTTGGTTATTAATCTCAAAAACCCCGAGATTAAAACCAATACCATTATTAAATACAATGTATGATGACCAGCATGAGCTAACAAGCGACCGCGCCCTTTTATCTGTGGATCCAACTCTGGATAAGCATGGGTTACACGCCAAATTATCCGCAAAATCACTAAAATAACAATAATGTAACCAACCTGAAAATGCAATGACTTCCACTCGGTGTAATCTAAAGTAATCCCAATCAAATATTGCCCGAGAATCATAACCGCCGTTAGCCAATGTAAAGTCTTTGCCATTGCGGAATATTCTTGATTAATATCGTTCATAAATCCCCCTTTATTTATTAAAGACACAAACAATAAATTAAATAAAAAATTACAAAGTTTCTTTATAACGCTTTGGATCAATATAATTTAACACCTGCTGATGATAAACACTATCACCAAACTGCTCGGCAATTAAACTTGCCACAAAACACGACAATAAAATTGGTAAGCTAAATTGACTCGAATCACTCATTTCAACTACCATCGCAACCGCGGTAATCGGTGATTGCGTAATCGCGGCCAAAAATCCCGCCATACCCAATAAATAAAACTGCGCTAATGGAACCGATGGAATTATGTGATGAATTAAATCACCAACCCCAGCGCCGATGGATAAAGCGGTTGAAAAATAACCACCAGGAACTCCAGCCGATACCGAAGCTATTGCACCAAAAAATTTACCACTAGCATAATACCACGGCGCATTTTCACCACTATCCAAAAAGTGCATGGTTGAACTCGAGCCATTACCAAAAGATAAACCATGAGTTAAATTCCCAATTAAGGCCACAACTAAACCAAAGATTAAAGCGTTCAGTAAATAATGTTGTTTGCGCCAGCGATTAACCACCCAAGTTTTATTTACCGACATAAACACCATTAACTGGGTAAATAATGCGCCACCAAGCCCACAAATGGCACCGATCAATAACGCGACTCCAGTGATACTCCAAGTATGAATTAAATCTTGCGGATTAACCACACCCAAATAGGGTTGATGTCCTAAAATCAATGTCGATGCCCCAACCGCTAATAAAGTTGCCCCCACTAAAAGCGTCGCAATATGCGGGCTAATTTTCTTAACATATTCTTCCACGGCAAAAATCATTCCGCCAATTGGTGTATTAAACGCCGCCGCAACCCCAACTCCAGCACCCAATTTAATTAATAAACGCCGTTTACCATCGCTAATATCGCGTAATTGCGCAAATAATGACGAGCAAATTTGAATGGTGGGTCCCTCTTTACCCAGTGACGCACCGGCTGAAATGCTCATAAAGGTCAAAATAACTTTACCAACCGCAGCGCGAATTGAATAGGTCTTACGTAAACGCTCTTCATCAAAAACATCCACCGCATAGCCTTGCGGCAAACCGCTCCCATCAGAATAAGGAAAATACTTCTTGAGTAAAAAAACCGTTGCCACAAAAACTAGCGGGGTATAAAAATACATCGCAATTGGATTAAAAGCAAAAAGTCGATGAAATATCCACTCGGCAAAATTTACCGCATAGGTAAATAACGCACTTGCTAACCCGACCAGCACCGCCAGCAATAAAAATTGCACCCTGAGTTCATTTTTTAATTCTGAAAATTTCACGCTTTGATTTCCTCAATTAATTTTACCAATTGCACATCACCATATTAACTAATGCTTGGATACATCTTTAATTAGCTTTGAGCTAAATTATGTCGTTCTTCAAACATTTTTTCGCGCAGTACTTTATTTAGAAACTTGGATACTTCTCCGTGCATTTTTAACCAAGCTAAAATATCTTTATCAATTTTAGCCGATAATTGTGCTTTTACTGGTTTAAAAAATGGATTTGGCTGCCAATTAGTAAAATCTGTAACCTCTGGAGCATCAGAATAATCAATATCTTCATCTTTTAAATTTTTTAGATATTCAATCTGTTCTTGTCTGGTTTTCATACATTGCCCTTTCATCATTACTTGCTTTTCTTGCTGAAATTAATCTAATTTTTTGAGCACGCTTCGTAAATACCACAAAAAGTATCACTATCTCATCCTCAATTTTTCCAATTATTTGATCTCTAATCTCTCCGTTGACATCTCGATTAAATTGTACTATCGCATTTGAATCAGAAAATACCTCAACCGCAACCTCAAACCTTAAACCATGTTTTGCATCATTAAGATTATTTTTATTCTCATCCCATTCATACATTATAATACCTTTCTGTATTATGTTAACGTATTATAATATAAACTCACCATCTAGCTCAACGTAATTTCTCGCCACTTTGCAGACTCTGGCTCTTTTGCATATCTATACCCAACTTACCACCATTATAACCACCTAATTTTATTGAACATTTTGCCTTTCAAAATCAGCCATTTATTTTCAAATAAAAATAACTCTAGATGTTCCAGAGTATTTAAGGTCATTGCTCGTTTAACTACGAATTCGCCCTGCTTTTACCGAGGACATCTGAAAAATTTTACCTAAGCTTCTATTTACATGTTCAACGTTACAATATCGAGGCACATTTAATTCTTTAATGAATGGTGTAATTCCAATAATAAATTATGTGGACTAATAGTTTTTGCTAATATGTAAGCACCATGTGGGTTTAAATGATTCGAATCCGCATACAGCAAATAACCATTATAAAATGGATACGTTCTAATATCAAGAAGATCAGACTCAAAATCATAAAAAGATGTATTTCTATGTTTATTACTGATATTTCTAATAAGATTATTGTCCAACTTATTAATAGGAGTCAGGACAACCGATTCAATACCTAAGTCTCTTCCTAGACTATCATTTAAAATTCTTTGTCTTTTAATATTTTCAATAATGCCATAAGTATAATTCGGTACATCTCCAATTATAATTACATTCTTTTTTTGACCTTCTAAATATGTTAATGTTTTTTTAAAATCATTTATAAAGCTTGGATTCTTAACATAAGCACTCCAGTATCCAGCTAAAACAATTGTTTTATATTTTGTTAAATCTACTTTAAATACTGCGCTAGATTTATCACATGAACCTATTAACCCACTGTAGCCTGAATTATCAAAATTTAAAATAGGCGGGCAACCAGAATAAGATTGCATAAAAATATTAAATTTATTTTGTTTGCCAATTTCCTCAAAAAAAGGACTAAATGCAGCAGCGTGTGAATCGCCAAAGAGCATGATATCTGTTTTAGAATTAATTGGATCATAACCAAAAACACAATTACCTGCCTTACCATTAAAACAATATCCATCAGGCATTTGATTTTCAAGGTTTATTCGTGAAGATTTTTTAATAATACCTGAATGTAAAATTGTAGATATCACTAAAATGATTAGGAATGGCAATACAAGTAACAAACTGATAGTTTTTTGATAACTTAATTTAACTTTTCTAAGTCGTTTCTCTACAAATAGATAATTGAAAATTGATATCAATAAAATTATTAAAAATAAAATTATACCTGTATATAAACTAATCACCTTGCCTGGGTTTTCATATCTAAAAAACGCAAGTATGGGCCAGTGCCAAATATACAATGAGTACGAGATAAGACCAATAAATACAAAACACTTATTTGCTAGTGTTTTATTTATCAAGTTACTCTTATTTAATATTCCAGCAAATATAAATAGAACTGCACCAAACGCAGGTAATAGCCCCCAAAAGCCAGGAAAGGTTGTATCTTTATCTAAACAAAACCCAGAAATTAAAATCATTGAAAGACCAACGACCGAGATTAGCCCTGAATATGTTTTTGATTGCAACCCTTTAGCCCTAATACCCTTTTGGTAATACAAACTACAATACAATGATAATAAGCACCCCATTAACAATTCAAATGCTCTTGATGGTAGCATATAATAAGCGTAACTTGGAAATTTATACGAGGTATAACATGAAATCAATAATGACGTCATAAAAATAAATGCAGTGAAGTAGAGTATATAATTTCTTTTTTTAAAAAACTTTAAACTTATTATAAGTATGATTGGAAAGAAAAAATAAAACTGCTCTTCAACCGCTAGTGACCAAGTATGCAACAAAAACTGTTGATTGGATGGATTATCAAAATATCCATGTCCTGAATTAATAAGGTAAAAATTATAAAAATATAACAAATTAGCGTTTATAGACTCACTTAATGCGACATTGTCCCCAGGCGATAAAATCCAGATTCCCACAAGACCTACTGCCAACAGCATTAAATACAGCGTTGGCAGAATTCGCTTTATTCTCCTGGCATAGAATAATTTAAATGAAAAAGCTCCTACAACTGCTTCATTATATATCATTTGTGTAATTAAAAATCCTGAAATCACGAAAAATACATCAACACCAATAAAGCCTCCAGGTAAGATAAACTCATTAAAATGAAAGAACAAAACAAACGAAACTGCAATTGCCCGTAGCGCATCAATGTCTGGCCTGTACTTGATACTTGATACTTGATACTTGATACTTGATACTTGATGTTTTTTTAATTCGTGGTTCATTAATAAGTGGCTTTATGAAAATACCAACCAAAATTAGCAACGTAGAAATAAATGCAGATAATATTAATATAAGCAATGCCCTAACAATCAATAGTTTATTTTCCATCGGTGTTACTGTGGCTACGTTAGTGACCTTAAGTGAAATGATTGGAATCTGTTTACTTGGCGCGATGAGGTCTCCAAATGTTGTCCTTACATTAATATTAAATTGGAATACTGGTGCTAAATTATTCCCTATTCGAATTTTACTTAAAATTACATTATGACTATCCACAAATTCAGGTTTAGACTCAGTCAGATAATTCATATCTAGTAGGCTATAACTAAATAATATATTATTTTTATTACTTGTATCCTCAACTTCATGTGCGTAAATTCTAACATCACTTATTAATATCAAGGTTAATGTTAGAACAAAAAATAAAACGAATCTTAACGTTAATTTTTTATGATAAACCTGCATACTTCTCGTTGCCTTTCATTTTTATTTACTTTTTTGGAGGTTCCAGAGCATTTAAGGTCATTGCTCGTTTAACTACGAATTCGCCCTGCTTTTACCGAGGACATCTGAAAAATTTTACCTAAGCGTTCATAATGCAAATGAGCTAATGCGCAAGCTAAGGCATCGGCAGCATCGGCTTGGGGGGTACCAGT
>JAIETT010000176.1 GCA_019744945.1 Burkholderiales bacterium | reverse complement strand
CGCCAATCCAAAATTTGGCGTACCCAAGCAATTTTCTCTTCAAATTGTGGATTATTCTCACCACCTTCTTTATAACGCCAGTGTGCGGCTAAACCATATTCGGCATGATCATGCATCGCAAAGGTGCGAATCTGAATTTCAACTACTCGATTATCGGGTCCAATTACACAAGTATGTAAACTTTGATAATTATTCGATTTAGGATTAGAAATATAATCATCAAACTCACCAGGTACAGGTGAATATTTAGTATGGACAATCCCCAATACCGTATAACAATCACGCACTTCACGCACCAATACCCGTAACGCCCGAATATCGTAGAGGCTGTCAAAATCATAATTCTTCTTGTGCATTTTCTTCCAAATGGAATAAATATGCTTGGCGCGTCCCGAAACCTGATAGTCGTGAATTCCGCTCTCTTCCATCTGCCCAGCCAAAAAGACCTTCATGTTTTCTATATAATCCAAACGCTCTTGACGCGTTTCATCTAAGAGTTTGGCAATGCGTTTATATTGATCGGGATGAAGATATTTAAAAGATAGATCTTCCAACTCCCACTTGATTTGCCAAACCCCCAGCCGATTTGCCAAGGGTGCAAAAATCTCCATGGTTTCTAGAGCAATTTTATGTTGCAACGCTAGATCTTCGCAGCTTTTGAGATTAAGCATTAATTCACCACGCCCAACCAGAACTATCAACACAATCCGAATATCGCTTGCCATTGCCAACAACATTTTACGAATAATTTCAATCTGGGCCTTTTTTTCGTGCTCTTCAACCGCCAAATCCAAATCACCAATTTTACGAATTTGGGTAACTCGATTCACGCCATCAATTAATTCGATAACTTTTTTACCAAATTTCTTGACCACATCCTCCCAATTATTCGCATAACGTGGCAATGCATACAAAATAGTCGCAACCACCGTATCGGCATAAAGATGCAAATTGGCAATTTGCGCCGCACAATTCAAAGAATGTAACATTAAATTAATTTTAGTCGGATAAAAAACTTGACCATTATAATATTGTTCAGCAATCTGAATCGCTTGTTCAAATTTCTCAATTTCAAGCGCCGAAAAATGTGGACGCTGAATTTCTAACCAACTCTCAACGTCATGAAAACTGCTTTTAATTGTAACCATTTTGATACTTTCTAGACATTCTCAACGGTAAATAAACGATTGTATAGACGAAAGGCATAACGATCGGTCATCCCTGAAATATAATCGGCAACCACACGGGCTAAACCATCGACTTGAATACGCGCTTGAAATTGATCAGGCAACAAACGCGACTCGCTCATAAAGGCACTAAAGAGTGAACGCACAACCTGTTCCGCTTTGTAACGCAGTTGCATTACAGTATAATGTTTGTACATATTTTGATGTAAAAATTTCTTCAGCTCACGCTGGCGCGCAAAGCTCTCTGGACTATATTGAATAATTGCTGGCAACAAGTGTACCTCCTCAACCGACTCTGGCTGATACTTATCCAAATTTGCACGACAATTATCGATTAACTCATAAATGGTAGTGTTAATTAGATGGCGCACCAACTCTTTATGCAAGCGCCGCCCAGTTAAATGCGGATATTTAGTCGTAATCCGAGCCAATTCAACGCGAATTATTTCCACCTCTTCTAATTGGTCTAATTTCAACACATTCGCGCGCAAGCCATCATCCAAATCATGGAAATTATAGGCTAACTCATCGGCAATATTGGCTAATTGTGCCTCTAAACTTGGCTGCTGCTTATTGATAAAACGTAAACCTAATTCACCTAGTTCAGCGGCTTTAGCCAAACTACAATGTTTTAAAATCCCCTCTAGCGTTTCAAAAGTCAAATTTAAACCATCAAATTCGGCATAGCGCTCTTCAAGTTGCGTAACAATTCTCAACGATTGTAAATTATGTTCAAAACCAGTTCCATGTTGCAACATACATTCATTTAGTACATCTTGCCCACTGTGTCCAAATGGCGTATGTCCTAAATCATGGGCCAGACAAATCGCTTCAACTAAATCGACATTTAAATCTAACGCATTGGCAACCGAACGTCCAACTTGAGCCACCTCAAGACTATGGGTTAGTCGAGTGCGAAACAAATCACCCTCATGATTAATAAACACCTGCGTTTTATATTCTAAGCGGCGAAAGGCACTTGAATGAATTACTCGATCACGATCGCGCTGAAAATCGCTGCGATATTGTGGCGCAGCTTCGGAATGTTCCCGACCACGACTAATATTTACGGCATATTTCGCAAATTTTTGCATCTTTCATTCTCCAGAATAAACTCAATTAAGTTATTTAAAGTTGCTCAATTATTTGCTGACAAATTTGTTGCGTGCTATCAAGTATAGCTAAGCTCCGGGCTTTTTCACCCATATTTTGACAGATGGTATGATTTAAGCCGCTAATTAATTCGGCTAATTTAGCAGGGCTTAGCTCAGCTTGCGGGAGTAAAATTGCCGCGCCAGCTGCAACCAACTGACGAGTATTCGTCGTTTGATGATCGTCAACTGCATATGGATATGGTACAAAAATCGCCGCAATTCCAGCTGCCGCAACTTCTGCCACGGTTGAAGCTCCTGCACGGCAAATGATTAAATCCGCATTAGCATAAGCCGCAGCCATATCATCAATAAAATTGACTACCTGTACATTCTTAACTAAGTTAGCTTGATAGGCATCAACAATTGGATCAATTGCAGCTCTACCAACTTGATGTGTAATTTGTGCAGACTTCTCATCTAATTTAGCTAACGCCAGCGGCAGATTATCATTCAAAACTTTAGCCCCAAGGCTGCCACCAATCACTAAAATTTTAATTGCTGACGAATTTTCGCTCAACTTCGTTGCGCTTCGATCAATCGCAATAATTTCTTCGCGCACAGGATTACCAACTAAATGCGTTTTAGAACTGGGCAAAACATTCGGAAATGCCACCAAAACTTTATTCGCAATTTTGGCTAATAGACGATTAGTGAGTCCTGCCACAGAATTTTGCTCATGAATCACCACGGATTTACCGAGTAATTTAGCGGTTAAGCTAATTGGAAATGTCGCATAGCCACCAAAGCCAACCACCAGCGCTGGCCGGTATTTAAGACAAATTCGTAAACACTCCCAATGTGCACGCAATAAAGTAAATGGCAACATCAACTTACGCAACAGGCCTTTATTTCTAACCCCGGCTACACTCACCGTTTTAAGTCTAAAACCATGCTCTGGAACTAGCTTATTTTCTAAACCAATTTTAGCGCCAACCCAAATAATATTATATGACTCTTGAAGTTGTTTAGCCACCGCTAAGGCGGGGAAAATATGTCCACCAGTGCCACCAGCACTAATAATTATTGTTTTTTTCATGGTAGATGTGGACCTTGTTTAATTAGTTTATTCTCAAAATCAATTTTTAATAAAATTGCCAAAGCAATACAATTAATTAAAATCGAACTTCCACCAAATGACACAAATGGTAAAGTTAATCCTTTGGTTGGCAGCATACCAATTGCCACCCCAATATTTACCACTGCCTGAGCAAAAAACCATACGCTAATGGCTTGGGCTAATAAACCTTGAAATTTGCGTCCAGGGATGCGCTTAGCCTCGGTAGCTACTACCGTAAAACCTCGATAAAAAATTATCCAAAATAAAAGTAAGATCACCAATACGCCAACCACACCAAATTCTTCGCCAATAATTGCCATAATAAAATCGGTATGCGCTTCAGGTAAATAGAATAACTTTTCAATACTATTACCTAAACCAACTCCAAACCAGCCACCATGCCCAAAGGCCAAAAGTGAATGACTAAGCTGATAACCCTTACCTAGTGGATCATCAAAGGGATTTAAAAACCCCGTAACCCGTTTCATCCGATACGGCTCAAACACAATTAACAACACAAAGGCTACCGCGCCAAGCATAAATGTTCCCAAAAATACTCGGACATCTAAATCAGAGAGATATAAAATCGTCAAGGCAATAATAAACACCACCGTTGTTGAACCCATATCAGGTTCCGCAAGTAACAAGCCACATACACATAATAAGGTTGCAACCACAGGGAAAACGCCTTTGAAAAATTGACTCATATTCAACGATTTACCGCAAAAATAATTTGCCATATAAATCGCGATACCTAATTTTGCCAACTCAGAAGGTTGTAAACTGAGCAAGCCTAAGGGTAGCCAGCGCCGTGAGCCATTGACCAAACGCCCAACATGTGGAATTAACACAGCAACTAGCAAGATCAACACAATCACAATAATTTTATTCGCATTACGTTTCCAAAAACTGCTCGGACGCGAAAAAGCCAAGGCTCCACCAGCAGCCCCCAAAGCAATTGCAATCACATGCCGAATTAAATAATAATACTGATTACCGCTTCCTGAATCTTTACCAGCATAAGCGATTGAGGCAGAATAAACCATAACTACACCAATAGTCAAGAGAATAATTGCCGAAAATAAGATATTATTATCTAAGCCCGATTTACCTGGTTTTTGTTGATCGGTGATTAACCATTGAAAGATTTTATTTAAGATGCGCATAGATTGAATCGATAAAAACTTGAGCACGCTGTTTATAATTACTAAACATATCCCATGAGGCACATGCCGGTGACAAAATCACCGCATCCCCTGCCATCGCTTGATTAATACAAGCACCAACCGCTTCGGGTAAAGTTGCATAGCGCGCAACATTAGCACACCCGCGCAAAACCTCAGCTAATTTTGCCGCATCTTGACCAATTAAGGCGACTGATTTACATTTACGTAGAACCAATTCACGTAATGGAGTAAAATCTTGACCTTTGCCATCACCACCCAAAATCAAATGAATTGGACGATCGATTCCATCAACACCAGCAATCACAGCCCCAACATTGGTTCCTTTAGAGTCTTCAATAAATAGCACTCCATCCTGTTCGCAAACTTTTTGCATGCGATGTTCAAGCCCAGCAAACTTAGTTAATCCGCGTTTAAATTGTTCCAGCGCATAACCTGCCGCGTCTAATAAGGCTAAACTCGCTAACACATTCATGTAGTTATGCCGACCAACCAATTGCAATTCATCGGTTGCGAGGTACATTTCACCAGCCGCTTTTAACCAAAGTTTCCCTGCGATTTCACTCAGACCAAAATTAGGATCATTTGCCGCAAATGTAATCTGGCTAAGATTGGTTCGCAACATTGCCATCACTAGTGGATCGGCAGCATTTAATACCTGAACTTGACTATGATTAAAAACATTGGCTTTTACATAAGCATATTCTAATAAATCACGATAACGATCCAAATGATCTTCAGAAATATTTAATACGCTACTACTCACGCACTGTAAAGAATAAGTAACTTCTAATTGAAAACTTGAGAGTTCCAACACAATTAATTCGGGATATTGCTGGCGTTGCTCAGCTAAAATCCAAGCCTCTAAAACATGTGTCCCGATATTGCCAGCAACCAATGTCGAAATACCCGCACTTTCTGCTAAAAACCCAGTTAAACTAGTCACCGTAGTTTTTCCATTACTTCCGCTAATCGCAATTACTTTGCTTGGCCAAGCCTGGATCGCTTGAGCAAATAACTCGATATCCCCAACTACTTGTTTACCCGCAGAGAGTGCTTGTTGCAAAACTGGTTCATAAATGGAAACACCAGGGCTAATAACAACCACGTCTGCAGCGGCAAGATTAGCATACGATAAAGCACCACCAATTACATCTACGCCAGTAATCTGTGGCGGTGTAATGCGCGTGTCTAAAACGTGAAGAAGTTTAGCTTGATGATAATTTAGATAATTAATAATTGAACGCCCAGTTTCACCAGCACCAATCACCACAAAATGTGCAGCTTGTAAATTAATTGACATGATATCCTTACTTTGTTAATTCCAAAGATTTATTATTTTTCAGCATATCGCACTAGCCGAGCAGCTATGCCACAGATAAGCGCGTACATAAACGCTTAGCGCAGCTTGATCGTTGATAAGCTAATTAAAAGAAAAACTATACTTATAATCCAAAAACGCACTACAACCTGCGTTTCTTTCCAACCTTTTAATTCAAAATGATGATGAATTGGTGCCATCAAAAAAATCCGCTTCTTACGTAATTTATATGACCCAACTTGCAGAATTACCGAAATAGCCTCGATTACAAACAAACCCGCCATGATGCCAAATACAATTTCTTGCCGTACGATAATCGCAATCGCGCCCAGTACCGCGCCCAAAGCCAACGCCCCGACATCACCCATAAAAACTTGTGCAGGATAAGCATTAAACCATAAAAAGCCGAGTGAGGCACCCGCAATTGCCATGCAAAACACCACCACCTCATGAGCTAATGGAACATGGGGTAGAAATAAATAACTGGCAAATATCTTATGCCCTGCAATATAAGCAAATACCGCTAAACCCAGCGCAACTAACACTACAGGCACGGAAACTAAGCCATCTAGACCATCGGTTAAATTAACCGCATTTGAGCTACCAACGATTACAAAATAGGTGATAATTAAAAAGCCAATTATGCCAAATGGGTGCTGAATCATTTTAAAAAAGGGCACCACAACCTCAGTGGTATTCGGCATTTTCACCACATAAACTAAGAATAAACCCGTACCGATCGCAATTGCGGATTGTGCTAACATTTTGGCACGCGGCGGTAATCCTTTGGAGTCTTTATAAACCACTTTGCGATAATCATCAATAAAACCTAAGGCTCCAGTGGAAATTAACACAAATAAGAGTACCCAAATATATAGATTAGATAAGTCTGCAACCAGTAAGGTTGTAATGGTAATTGAAAGAATAATCAAAACCCCGCCCATTGTAGGCGTTCCTGATTTAACTAAATGCGTCTGTGGTCCATCATTACGCACGGTTTGACCAATTTTTAAACGCGTCAACCAATTAATCACTGGTTTACCACAACCAATTGAAATCGTTAGCGAAATAATCCCAGCCAAAATCGCACGAAATGTCACATAATCAAATACACGAAAAGCACTGATTGACTTCTCAAGGTATTGGGCTAATAAGTACAGCATGATTAAACCTCTATAGTGTAGTTTTAAGCGCGGTTAGCTGGGATGCAACTTCCGCTAAATTCATTGAATTAGAACCTTTAATTAGTA
>JAIETT010000105.1 GCA_019744945.1 Burkholderiales bacterium | reverse complement strand
CATAAGATTAGAATTAAAAAGCTCGCGCTATTACAGGCAAAACTTAAGCTAAACTTAGCTGGGATGGATAAATTTTTATTGCGTTTTTGTAACCAAATAAATAACCCATTCACCAATGGTCCAAAAATAATTACACCCAGTGACTCGAATGCCGTGAGTGAGCTAGCAGGGAGGCTTAATTGTGTGATCCGTGCAGTAGCTAAGCTGACTGAGAAAAATTGTTGAAAATATACTGCCCAGTATAGCCCTGAAAAAATAGTTAATAAACCAAAAGCAATTAATTTTTTACGTTCAATACCTTGATGAATGTTGGTTATATAAATTAGAAATATAATGCTAGAAACGCCGATAACAACAAAAAGTAAATCAGAAAGGAATTGATTCTGAATGCCAAAAAATGCTGTAATCACTAAAGCTAGAATAGCCAGCGCAGCTTTAATTAGCCCTAGTTTATTATGTACGTTGCTGCGTGGATCAATTAGCTTATATTTGTGTTTACCAATAAAAAAAGTTATCAGTGCAATAGCTAAACCAATTGCGGCAGAGCCAAAGACGGCAAACCAGCCTAGGTAAATTTTGATAAAGCCACCCAAGAAACTACCCCCAATGGCGCCAAAGTAAATTCCAACATAAAATAAGGTGTAACCAACATCTTTTTTTTCAGGGTGGTCTTTATACAGCATACTTAACATGCTTGAGATATTGGGCTTGAGCATTCCTGTGCCAACGGTTACAATAGCTAAACCACAGATGAATAGATTGGTTTCTGTTGAAATCGTTAAGAGTAAATAACCGATACAGAGTAAGCTTGCCCCAGTCATAATAGCTTTTTCATAACCAATATAGCGATCGGCAATTATTCCACCAAAAATACTGTTGACATAAGCTAATGCTGTAAATGATCCAACCATGGCGTAGGTTGCTGAATCACTTAAATGAATTTTTTCAAGCGCATAGAATACAAGCAGAGATTGTAGGATATAAAAACCATAACGTTCCCACATTTCTGTTAAAAAGAAAATGGCAAATCCTTTGGGTTGTTTTTGATTAAGCATTAGATGATAGCCCGTTCGTTATTGGTTATTAGGTAAGTATTATAACATAGTTATCTAGTTAATAATTTTTGCCAGAGTGTAAATTATTTTGTAAAATAACTAAAAAACACTTGCAATTGTTGCTGATTTGAGATTATAATACTGATCTCAACTAAAGGAAGCTTGGCAGAGCGGTTGAATGCACCAGTCTTGAAAACTGGCGAGGATGCGAGTCCTCCGTGAGTTCGAATCTCACAGCTTCCGCCATATCATTATTTCAAATACTACTCCACCCACTAAAATCATTACTGTTAAGTACACAAGTAGATGTATTTCAATTAAGTAAATTTCTTATATTTATCCAAAATGAATTATCCTTCAAAGCTAATTCTGGATTGTTATATTAGGTTAGAATAGTACGCTGAGACTATAAACTTTCTAGTTTTCCGTGTTTAATGTTAATCTAAATTTATATTCTTGTAAGGTATTAAGCCAGATGTATGACGATATTTTAGTATTTATTAAGCTAGTTGATAATATGAGTTTTGGCAAGACGGCAATGGATTTGAAAACTACACAGTCAACAGTTAGTCGTAGAATTAAATCACTTGAAGATGAGCTTGAGTTAAAGTTGCTAGTTCGCGATACTCGAAATTTGAAGTTAACCGAAGAAGGTCAGCAACTGTATTTTAGTTTTCGTGAGCAAGAAAATTTTTTAATTAAGCAAATTAATAATATTAAGATGCCTAAGCAGCCAAATCAAGGTAGTTTTAGTTTGTCGCTTCCTTTTTCACTTTCACACGGAGCAATTACGCCATTAATTGCTAAATTTCTAATGGCTTATCCAGACATTAATATTGAAGCTCATTATGGTGTTGTAAAAGCTAATATTATTGCGGATGTAGATGTTGCAATTAGTTTAGTAAAACCAAAGACTGAAGATAGTGAATATTATCTTTTAGGCACACGAAAAGTGCAGGCGTATTGTTCACTAGAATATGTTAAGCAGCATGGCTTACCAACCTCTATTGAAGAATTACTGAATGGTGAGCATCGTTATATGGGTGTTACTAATGCCAGTGATGGAATTGACGAGTTTATTTATATGACGAACGCTATAACTAAAGAAATAGTACAAATTAAAAATCGCGGCTGTCAGTTTATTTCTAATTCACCATTACATGCCGCTGAGTTTGGTGTGCATTCGGATATGATTGTTTGGGGATGGGATAGTGTGTTTTCTGAGTATTTGCACAGTAAAAGATTAGTTAAGGTTTTACCTGAGTATTATTTTAAAGAGTTACCCCTTTATCTTATAAAGCGCAATAAAAACTCAATGATTGTTGACACATTTACTCAATTTATACGCTCAAATATGCAAACGTAATTCATTCGGTTTGTTGATGCCATTGTTAGGCTTCACGCATGGAGGATGAATCCTCTGGTATAACTTGAATTCTGTGCGACAACAATTCCATATTCTCTGCATAATAGAGAACTATTTTTAGACCCAAAAACACGTCAGTTTGTGTCGTAATCTAGCCTTTGATTTACCACACACACGATTTATACTCCCGTTAAGGCTCCACGTTTACTTATCGTGGGGCTTTTTCATTTTGTATGTTCTAATACTCGGTCGTGAATAAAAATAAATCTTTCACTAAATACACTCGTATGATAGAACAATATTAGTGGTTATACTGGTCAATTAACCTTTTTTTAACTGTGGTATAATTATGTCCTAATTATTTTAAGGTTATTTAACAATGAACAATGTTTATACCACTTGTCATTCCTCCGAATATGACATTAGATTAGCGATGGAAGAAGCATCACGTTGCTTACTTTGCTATGATGCACCATGTTCTAAAGCGTGTCCTGCAGAAACTAAACCCGATCAATTCATCCGTGCAATTCGTTTCCGTAATTTTAAAGGCGCGGCAGAAATTATTCGTGAAGCTAATGTTTGTGGTGGTAGCTGTGCGGTAGTTTGTCCTGCTGGTAAGTTATGCGAAGGTGCTTGCTTGCGTAAAGAAATAGATAAACCAATTGAAATTCGTAAATTACAACAATTTGCTGTTCGTCAGGAAATGAATCATGGCATGCAAATTTTAACTAATCTTAGTGCCACTAAAAAAGCTAAAGTAGCTTGTATCGGTTCTGGTCCCGCTAGTTTGGCCTGTGCGGCAAAATTAGCACAGTCAGGCTATACAGTGGAAATATTTGAAGCCAATGCTAAAGCTGGTGGTATGTTGAGTTATGGAATTCCTCCTGCTCGCTTAAGTCAAGAAATCGTCGATTGGGATATTAAAACTGTAACCAATTTAGGCGTGAAAATTCATTTAAATACTCGTGTTGGGACAGACGTTTCTTTTACTGAGTTAGAGTCTAAATTTGCAGCGGTATTTGTCGGCTGTGGATTATGGCAGGGGCGTGACATCGGTCTTGCCGGTGTGGAATTAGAAGGTGTAATTGATGCCGTGGACTTTTTGGTTGCTGCCCGTGCTAGCTTAGGTGCTGGCGTTCAAGTTGCTAAAAATGTTGTGATCATTGGTGCGGGTGATACCGGTATGGATTGTGCTGCGACGGCAAAATTATTGGGTGCTGAGAATGTAACAGTTGTTTGTAATCAAGAAGAAATTCCTGCGTATCATGAAGAATTAGAATATGTACAACGTATGGGTATAACTGTGGTAACTAAATATCAACCACAACGGGTTATTGGTACTAATATAGCAGAGGGTGTATTTTCAACTCACCAAGATGGTTATTCAGAATTAAAATTAAAAGCTGAGCAAGTTATTTTAGCGGTCGGTCAAATAAAGCGTGAAGATGGTTTACCAGCTGTGGTAGCGGCTAATGGTAAAGTATTTGCCGCGGGTGATGTAGTTAATGGTGGTAGTACTGTGGTTGAAGCGGTTAAGCAAGGTAAACTAACGGCTGCTACAATAATTGAATTTTTGGCTAAGGGAGAATAATCATGGCTGTTAAAAAAAATTTATCAATTGATTTTCTTGGTGTGCACTGTGAAAATCCATTCTTCTTAAGCTCTTCACCTGTCGGTAGTAACTATGATATGGTAGCTAAATGTTTTGAGGAAGGCTGGGCTGGGGTTTACTTTAAAACGATTGGTTTTTTCATCGCTGATGAATGTTCACCACGCTTTGATATTGTAAACAAAGAGGGAACTCCTTGGGTTGGTTTTAAAAATATGGAGCAAATTTCTGATAAACCGTTGCAAAAAAACTTAGATGCGATGGCAAAACTAAAAAAGGACTACCCAACTAAAATCATGGTTGCTTCAATCATGGGTGAAAATGAACAAGAGTGGGAAGATTTAGCTCGTCTAGTTACTGACGCTGGGGCTGATTTGATTGAATGTAATTTTTCTTGTCCGCAAATGACTAGTCATGCGATGGGTTCAGATGTCGGTTCGAATCCAGAGCTAGTTAAAAAATACTCAGCGGCGGTAGTTCGTGGTACTCACTTACCTGTTATTGCAAAAATGACGCCAAATATTACTTTAATGGAAGTCCCTGCATTGGCAGCAGTTCAAGGTGGTGCACACGGTTTAGCTGCGATTAATACAATTAAATCAATTACCAATATTAACTTCGATCATTTAACTGCAATGCCTGTGGTAAATGGTAAATCTTCAATTTCTGGTTATTCTGGTGCTGCGTGTAAACCAATTGCTTTACGTTTTTGTGCGCAATTGAAACAGCATGAAGAATTAAAAGATATTCCGTTAAGTGGAATGGGGGGAATTGAAACGTGGCGCGATGCAGTTGAATTCTTATTACTGGGTTGTGAAAATCTACAAGTGACTACTTCAATTATGCAATACGGTTATCGGATCATTGATGATCTGTGTAATGGTTTAGAGCATTTTATGGAAGAGCGTGGTTATAATAACTTACGTGATTTTATTGGCTTGGCATTGACTAATATTGTTCCAGCTGAAGATTTATCGCGTGATTTCAAAATCATTCCTGATATGGATCTGGATAAATGTATTGGTTGTGGGCGTTGTTACATTTCTTGTTATGATGCTGCACATCAAGCAATTGATTGGAATCACGATCAACGCCAGCCAATTATTAATGACAAATGTGTTGGTTGTCATTTGTGTATTAACGTTTGCCCAGTAGTTGGTTGTATGACTCCTGGTGAAGTTAAATTCAAAGAAGGTCGTAAACAATTTACGGTAGATAAAGGAAAAATATTGCTAGCTTAACCAATAGATCTGTCAAAAACTTTGTTATCATAAATAGAGTGAGGCTGCAATTACAGTCAGGAGCGTTTACAGTTCTGTATTGCTATCATAATAGTGAACTGGTTTTTACTCTAAAAACACGCCAGTTTGTGCCATAATAAAGCCTGTGATTTATCACATACACGGCTTGTTGTGTGAACAGCCCTCGCTAGTTTATCGTGGTGCTGTTCTATTGGATTAGCCACCTCTTATAGTCGGTAAAACACACCCAGTAACTGCAAATGAAATATCTATCTTTTAGATCTTTTAACTACTTTTCGGTTTATTTTTAATGCACCCATAAATTTAAATTCTATTTCAACAGTTTATATGGCTTCATTATCTGGAATAATTAGATCACTAATAAGCTGACCTATTTTTTGAATTGCTTTTGTAAGTTCATTGTCCTCTGTTACTTGTTTTAAAGCATTTAGTATTGTTCTTTGAATCTCTCAAATCTTTATGAAAATTTATCTTATTGTAATAGTTGTTGCAGAGGTTCCATACGTTTTAAAATTGTAGCTAGCATGTATAAGTTACATTTGTAAATGCTATGGTAGTTTTACTTTCTTTTTGAGTGGGTAACTGTGGCGATTCTATTCTTTCTGGTCTCAGCAAGAATAGAATCGTCTAATTATTTGAATAACCCACAGTGGTTTTAATCTAGATTAATTTGCAGCATGCGTTATGCTCGAGTGTAAACTTCAAAGCCATCTGTGCCAGCCTGGTTCAAATAATCTGCGGTCATATAGAAATTACCTTGATCGCCAACACTATCAGACCACGAATTTCTAATTAAGAAGATTAATTGACCTGTGCTATTTTGGAAATATGAGGTAACGAAGACTTCATGTCCACCAAGAACACAACCATAAGCTTTGGTCCACGCATCTGTTTGCTTTGAATTTTCTTTCCTGGTTAGATTTCCATTGCTATAAGAGTAATAAGAGTCGCCTTGAACTTCACCATTGCTACAACCTGGTTTTTGTGTGTAATCATAAATTGTAAATCCAAGTACCACCTTATGTCCATTATCTAAAGCCTGTTTAATTTTGCGCGCATTACTTGCTGATCCTTGTGATACGTGCAGATCGTTATAAATAATGTTGCTAATTTGCTTGGCTTTTTGTTGCAGAGTAAGGTGGGAATAATTTTGTAACGCATAATTAAATCCAGTTACTGCATTCAAATTGGCGAAAGTTAAATCACCGGTTAAATGAAGTGCCGCATAGTTATCAGATAGGCTCTTGTAAAGCGGCTTAGTTTGTGTATAGCTATGATAATAGCCTTCGTTAGCATCAATTACCCGCGTAAGAACTTGTCCCGCATTGTCTAAACCATCCCAACCAGTTAATGTCATGTCATGAGGGTAATCCAGATAGCCTTGGAATAATGTATCTAGTGGTGAAATAGCATTGGTGTTTCCAAGGCTAAGGTAGCCTAGCGCCGTATCGGTGGCAAATGATACGCAACTACCAAATGCTCCTTGATCTAAAACTTCTTGAGTTGAGTCGAAAAAGCTGTTGGTATCTTTAATGCTGGAAGCAGTAGAATAAGTTGAACTGAATGCACCATTTAGTTCGCGGGTGGTTGCGAGTAGATTGGCTTGTTGTTGACCTAATTCCTGAGCTTTATTTGCTTGATCTTGAGTTAATGGTTTTAGTGAAATTACCCGGTTGTTGGTTAGTGAAGCACTATTTAGTTGTATTTCCTGAGTGTTCGCGCCAAGTGTAAATAATCGCTGATTATTTTTGCCAGCTATGATAGGCAACGAATTGGTTGCTTGGCTGGTGTTGTTGGATAGCGAATCCGTGGTGCTACCACCACTATTACAAGCGCTTAGATTTAAAGTTAAAACCATTGTTGAAAGAGTTAAAATAATTTTTTTCATGATATTCCTAAAAATAATAAAGTAGATTGGATTT
>JAIETT010000174.1 GCA_019744945.1 Burkholderiales bacterium | reverse complement strand
TTAAAACCAGCCGCAGCTAGTTTTGGTAAAGAGTAGTATTTATATGAATTACCACTTTTAGTTGAAAGTTCTGAGAGTGTATTAAATCGATTGTGCATCATCAGCCTCTTATTAAGTTAGTTAGAATCGCTGTATTTTATCATATTTGTAATGCAAAGATAAAAGCTAATTTTCATAACATATCCACCCGCTATGTACTTAAGCACCAATACCCATTTATTCATTCAGCAGTTTCAGTTATAATACACTTATTTAAAATGATTCTTCACGTTGCCAACTGGTTGATTTTAACGAGTTAAGTTAATTTTAAATATTTTTGATTTAATTAAGGAGTGTATTTAACATGAAAAATGAGCTATCAAACGATGTTTATCGCGGTTTCACCCAAGCACAAATCGATGCTTTATATAATAATCAAGCAGCTTGTGAAAATATTGGCACCATCTTCGCAGATATGCAAGCGCAGAGTAAAAACGTATATACCTTATTTAACGTTCAACGTGACATAAAGTATGGGCAAACTCAGAGAACTACATTTGATTTTTTTGATTCTGGCGTTGAAAGTGCGCCAACATTCTTATTTTTGCATGGCGGCTATTGGACGCATTGCAATAAAGAGGATTTTGCATTTATTGCCGAGGGTATCCTTAAAAGCGGTATAAATGTTATTTTAGCAGAATATGACCGAGCCCCCAATGTGACGATGACGCAAATAGTTCAAGAAGTTAATGAATTGCTTAACCACTTAAACGATAATCAAGCGAGTTATCATATTATCCAAGGCAAATTCGTCCTTGCTGGTCACTCAGCGGGTGGACATTTAACCGCAATGTTTCGTGAGCACCCATTAGTTTCACATGCTATGCCATTAAGCCCACTGGTGGATTTATATCCAATTAGCCTAAGCTATTTAAATAAACAGTTAAAGCTGACTGACGAGGAGATCAAAGAATTTAGTCCGATTCACCATATTAAGCCGAGTATCCCGACCTCAATTCATAATGGTTCTCAGGAGTTAATGGAGCTAATTCGACACTCACTAGATTATGCGGAAGCACTTTATGCAGCTCAAAACAATGTGGTTTATCAACAGGTTGATGGCTGCGATCATTTTACTGAACTTTACCAATTTAATTATCCAGATGGCATGTTACTCAAATCATTGCAACACCTCTTAACATTGTAAACTGGAGTAATTTTACTTAAATGTTGTACAAGATACCAAAACCAATCATACGCAATAACTATATCTATATAAAAGACGCAGGAATATTGCTAGTAATATCTAAAGCAATAGCTTTTTCTATTAATCCAGAAGCGGTTACCACATTAAACTTATCAAATAACTTTCGGTAAGTGATATTTGAAATAGATGTTGGGGAAAAATCCTGTCCATGGAGATTAGTTAAAATTACAGCTATTTCTTTATATGATTTACCAATCGAGAGTAATAAAAGAATTTCATGCTCTCGCTCTGTTAAATCTATTCCATTTATACTTGATTTTGATTGTGCATTCGGTATAAAAATATTAATTTTCTTATTAATTTTTTTTATAATCTCTTTCAATGGATTACTCATCATCACCATACTTATATAAGCCGCACTACCAACGTAGTTTCCTGTATAAGGATTTATCACTGGATCGATTACTAAATCAATTAATTTTTGACTAGTATTTTTAAACGCTAAAACTCTGCGGACAAAACTTTTATTTTTAAATGAAAGTACCGTAAGTTCTCTAAGAACTGAAGCAAATTCTTGATCTTGTTGTATATCCTTATACTCCAGACCTACAATATCTTCCATTTTATATCCATAATGATCTAAAAAAATTTGATTGGCAAAAAGATATTTAAAGTTCATATCAATGAAGGTACAAGCATCTGAAGCAGAATTATTTACAAGAATATCTTTGAAAACCTGTGTAAAATCTGCATCGTTTAGAAAAATCTTAGTTTTATTCATATATACTCTTTAAACATACTTTTTTTATTATAACATACGTATCTGCTGGATAATTTATAATTTTTTTCTATGATATCGCTAAAGCAATCCAAAAATTAAATCTCATTTTATACCAACAAAATTACATGTGGGTAAATTTTACACATCTTTTTTATTCACCATAAACTAAAATGGCGTCTTGAGAAATCACAGACAGCTGAAGTGCCTCTTAAACTGTTCTTGAACTGTAAATAAATCTTGGAGAGGATATAACAATTATGAAAACAACAAACAAATCTAAAAAGCAATTAGCATTAGCTTTAATGAGCGGATTAATATCGAGCACGATTATCGGTTATTACTCACTGCTCATCACAAGCTTCATTAAATATAATTTTAAACCAACAAAATTAAAGCGGATAAATTTTACACAGTTCTTTTATTTTGCATAAACGACACTAATTCTTGGAAATTAGATTAATAATTAACAGTAAATTATGAAAGAGGAAATTATGAAAAAAATCACACAAACAATTCTTGCAACGTTATTTGGAACATTGCTTGTTGCTTGTAATAATGGCGGCAATAGCACACCGAGTTCAGCTACCACACCAACGACATCCGATATTAGATTATCTGACATTAATTTGGCGACGCAAATACTTCCCTTGAAAACATTAGATGCATATCCAATGAATGCCAATTTGAAATCATCTCCAAATGCTGCAACATTTATTTCGTCAGAATCATTGGAGCTAACCTACGAAACATTATTTTGTCAATTAAAAACAGATGAATCAAATCCATCAAAAAGTGTCCTCATTAGTAATCCACAATGTCAAGCCGATATTGCATGGATTAAAAGTCAAGCTGGTACAGCGAATTTTGATTTAAATAGTAAACCTATTTTGAATAATCAACTTGGTATAACTGGAGTAACTTTTGAATCAATCACATATACTACAGCATTACCCTCAGGTGCGAATGTTACTGTATCTGGTGGTTTAGTTTTACCACAGTTAACTGACCCAACAAAAATAAAAGGTGTTGTAACGTATTTCCATGGCACAACATTCAATAAATCTCTTGCTGGCTCAAATTATGAGTCAGATGGTGAAGTTAAGGCGGTAACTGCTGTGTTTGCGTCTCAAGGGTATATTGTTGTGTTACCTGATTATGTTGGACAAGGCGTTGATTGGCAAAATGTACATCCATACGTACTTTATCCTAAAATTAGTGTTCAAGCAGCTTTAGACATGTTAGAAGCTGTAAAACCAATCATTCAGTCAACTTATGCAACTACAGCACCAATTAAATTATTTTCTGCTGGGTATTCAGAGGGTGGAGCCTACTCTTTATGGTTTAATAGCATGATCCAGAATAGCCCAAGTATCTTAGACCCATTTTATAAACTAACTCATTCAGTTGGAATGGAGGGTGCTTATAGTGTGTCGAATGTGACAAATGGTTATTTATTTAATGATGTGGTTAAGGATGATGCAAACACATATAACATACAAGATCAGGGTTTAACTAACCTAGTGAAACCTTTATTAACGGCAGATGCTTTACTATCGTATGCAACATATAGTTTAAATTCGAATTATGCTCAGGTTTTTAATATGAGTTTCTTTAATATGACTTGTGGCAATGATTGCAATGTTAATTCTCAAAACCTTAATATTCAAACCGCATTTGCGCTTCCAGATACGATGATTGCAAGTCAATTATTAAACAGTGCAGTAAATCAAAGTGCTAATGGTAAAACATATCCAAGTCTTGATACTCTTATTGTTTCTCCAATCAACTCAATTGACTCACTTGTTGATTCGGCTTTAATCTCATCTGGTAATCCGAGCCTAATGTCCGTAATGCAAGCGGCAGATGTAAACTTAACTGGTATGGCAAATAACAGTGTTAGTATTATAAGTTTAAACCAAGACTCTGTTGTGGTTAGAAATAATTATGACTGGTTATTGCAAGCTTATCCAAATCAAATTAAGACAAGTATTCTTATTCCTGAGAGCAGTATTAAAGTATTATCGCCATTTGATTCAACATATCATTCAGTAGATCACTTAAATGGGCTAACTTATGAATATTTGTATGCTGTTAATATATTTAACTCATACTAATCTCACAGGTATTTTATAACAGTAATTGCTATTAAGACCTAAACCTGCCACCTCTGGCGGGTTTTCTTGTAAGTTAATTTAATGTTTGGATAAAGCATTCCTAAATTTATCCGAGCCTCTTCAGCTGACTCATTATACATCTGCAACCAACAAAATTACAGTTGGGTAAATTTTACCCATCTTTTTCTTTTGCCATAAACTACAATACGGTTCTTGGAAATTTGACACGGCTTAAGTAATCATTAAACTAAAAATAAATAAATCTTGGAGAGGATATAACACAATTATGACAACAACAAATAAATCTAAAAAACAATTGGTCTTAGTTTTAATGAGCGGATTTTTTGCAAGTTCCTGAAATTGGTTTTATTACAGCTCCAGCAACATTTATAGAAGGAATTTTTTCATCTGATGGACTAGATACTACTTTGAGTGATATAGCCAGCTCGATAAACACACTTCAGAATGATATAACAACAATGGAAGCTCAGATTACAGCTCAGAATACTACTATTCAAACCAACTTCATAAATCAGCAACTTATTAACCTTCAGCAATCTGCTTCAGTTTATAATACGTCTATATCAGACGGAAATGTTGCTTGGGCAAAATTTAATAGTGGTGTGACAAACAATGGAGAGACAGGAAATTGGACACCTGCATCAGGGTTTAATGTATCATCAGCACAAATGCCACAAGCAGCTAAATGGCTGTTCTCAAATTACGATACCAACTATGATATTAATACAATAACACAAACAATAGGTGGATTCACAACTAATCCTGATGGAAGTGTAGAATCTGCGGGTGTTGCCTCTTCAACCGACTCAACGAACTCAAGTTATCAAACTGTTCTTAACGCTAACTTACTCTATTTCCAAGCAAACGAATTTAAAAATAGTTATGGCTCGCTTATAAATAGTACTCCAGGATTTAATGTAGCTAATGACATTAGAGCATACAATGCCAATATTGCTCAATACTATTATGAGGGAATTAAACAAATTTCATACCTTTATATGATTCAGAAAACTTCTAATATACTTAATTACCAAAATCAAGCATTTTTATATGCTGGGTCACTAAGTAGTGTAAATGGTTTAAGCTTTACTTACTCTTCAGGTGCTGATGCGAGTACAAACACAGCCCTTTTCGAGAGCACTCAAGAGACTTTAGATAACTGGGCAGTTCAGGCTTCAAATATGTTGTTCCAAAACACAATGCAGTACGTTATTTCAGATACTCCGTTTCTAAATCAACAGGGTTATAATCCCCCACAACCAAGCTATCCTTATGGCGCTACAGATTCTGTTCAACAATATTTTACAAACACAATCTTCCCTAATACCGTACAAACACAAAGTTTATGGGGCCTTGAAAATAATTCGGGTGGTATGCCTCAAATTCAAAGCGCAAATGGTGTAACTAGCAAAAACTTTGTATTCTATGTAGAAAGTTCTATTGGAAATCCATATCAATATATTCCACAATATGAGTCGGCATGGGAGAACGGGCAAACAATGGACCTTAATAACACAGCAACTTCGATATTTGCAACAGGTCCAAATGGTCAAGGAATACCAGGATATATTGCTAATCCAGGTCTATACGATGGTCAAAACTACCAAGTGTGGGCAATAAACACTGCTGGAGGAATTACTCAAACCGCATTAACTAATCTAAATAACAGATGTTCTAATGGTGGAAGCTCATTAGTTTCTTGGACTGACTGGGGCAATCAAGGTGGAGTAAATTACCCACCACATACATGGGGTTGGTCTTGCCCAACAAATCCAAATGAAGCTTATATTCCTAATAATATTGCGAGTTTAATAAGTAGCCAAGAACCATCAAACGATATGTTTGGGTTAATGTCTCCATCAGTTGAGTCATTTGTCAATTTAAGCTCTGCTAGACCTATAAGTATAACAACAAGTAATACACTTACTGATAACTGGTCAAGCTGGGTGGATAGTTCGCAAAGAAGTGGAACACAAGATGCTGTAATTAATCTTGTTATGAATGTTGGCGGTTATACGTTCAATCCAACTTTTAAATGGTCTTGGGTAGCACCAGCATCAGAGTATGACACAGCTACATATGCAGCTAATATGTACTGTGGGACTAATGACCCTCTATGCACAATAGACCCTGTAACTAATCAAATATGTGTTGCTGGTCAGGTGGTTGGGTTAAATTGGATTAATCAAGGTACGTTTATGTTTGGGGCTTATGTTCCAGGCACACAAACTCAACAACATTGCTATAATTCATAATAATGTCATAAAAAATTATTGCCATACATTTATAAGAATTATGCGATAACAATAGAAGTAAGGTAAAGTATCTTTTTACCTTGCTTCTTTTTATAAAAGACATTATTTAAGATTTTATACTTAAGGATTTAGATTTATGAAAAAAATATTAATGATTTTATTGAGTAGTCTAGTTTTAACTGCATGTAATAGCGGTGGTGGATCATCAGGTGGCAGCACAACAGCTTCTCTAACTGGGACATACAACGAAACAACGAAAACTCTTGTACAGCCTAGTGATGCTGGTTGCCCTTCAGGTCAAACAGTTAATAATATTATGATTAATTCGAATAACCAATATTGTGGTATAAATAATGCCTATTGCTACACTAATCCAATTAATCTAAATACCCCACAAACGTGCTTCTCAGGACAAAGAATAGTGGGGGTCGATATATGGAACTTAAGTTTTAACAATTGTACATATAACAACAATCAATTTAGCTACACTGAAAATTTACAATATAGCAACGATTCTGGTAGGTCATATATTACGTGTAACTATAACATCGTAATGACTAAACAATAACTAAGACTTAATCATGAAAAAGAGTAACATTTACTACTCGTTTTAATACCACTGGCGACTACTACAGGTAATCACTCTAGTAGTAATTCATGATTATTACCCCAACTTAGTAAACCTTAAAAAACCACTATTATCAAAGAATTTTTTATAAATCGACATATTTTTAGCTTCAATGCCTTAGTATCATTCTATATGTATATTAAATTGAAAAAATTCAGCAAAAAATTACCAGCTAGATAATTATAGCTGGTAATTTAAGCATGTCTTAAAGCAGAAAATTGATAATACTTTCGCTATATTTATTCAACTTGCAAAATTGCCAAGAAT
>JAIETT010000266.1 GCA_019744945.1 Burkholderiales bacterium | reverse complement strand
CCTTTGGAATCACAGACATAAATATTTTTTTTATCTGCGCCAAGGCTAACTAATAAATTTAAACAGGCAATTGCGGCCGCTCCAGCACCCGAGACTACGATTTTTACCGTGGTTAAATCTTTGCCGACAATTTTTAAACCATTAATAATTCCTGCCGATACGACAATCGCCGTCCCATGTTGATCATCATGAAATACAGGAATCGTTAAGCGTTCTTTAAGCCGGCGCTCAATTTCAAAACATTCTGGCGCCTTGATGTCTTCAAGATTAATTCCGCCAAAAGTAGGCTCTAATGCGGCGACAACTTCGACAAATTTATCGACATTGGTTTCATTGACTTCTATATCAAAAACATCAATCCCTGCAAATTTTTTAAAGAGGATTCCCTTACCTTCCATCACGGGTTTACCTGCCAAGGCACCGATATTACCTAAACCAAGTACTGCAGTTCCATTACTGATTACCGCAACTAAGTTACCTTTGTTAGTATATTCGTAGGCGGTTTTTGGGTCGCGTTCAATTTCTAAACAGGGTGCAGCTACACCAGGTGAGTAAGCTAGTGATAAATCACGTTGAGTAGCAACGGGTTTAGTTGAGACAACTTGAGTTTTACCTGGGGTTGGGCTACGATGATAGGCGAGGGCATCTTTGATTAGTTGTTCGTCGAGTTTAAATTTGTCGCTCATAATTAGTGGCTCCATAAGCAAATTATTATTAATGCTGCATTTTACTACGCTTATTGATTTGGACTAATAAAAACGTTCTTGCACTGCACTATATTGTCACATCTGTAATTAGTCACGCTTAGAATTGTTCATTCTGTGTATTTAGCTATTACCATAACTTAAATCCAAGTATAATATTACCTTTAGTGAGGTAATTATGCGTATTTTAGGGATAGATCCAGGCTTACGAAACACTGGCTTTGGGGTGATTGAGCGTGTCGATAAAAATACCGCAAATTATATAACTTCAGGTGTAATTCAAACCAATGCCGAGCAAAGTTTGGCGTTGCGAATTAAAACGATACTAGGCGGAATTCAGCAAATTATTCATGAATACCAACCAACCATCGTGAGTATTGAAAAAGTTTTTGTCAACGTAAACCCTCAATCGACCTTACTGTTGGGGCAGGCACGGGGTGCGTGCATTTCAGCTTGCGTGCTACATGATTTAGAGGTATTTGAATATACTGCTTTGCAAGTGAAGCAATCAGTGGTTGGCTATGGTCATGCTGAAAAAGAGCAATTGCAAAAAATGGTGGTTTATTTATTAAAACTAACCGGTACCCCACAAGCTGATGCGGCCGATGCTTTGGCCTGCGCCTTAGCTCATTTGCATTATGAACGGATTGGCAAAATTTTTCAGATGTCCTCGGTAAAAGCTGGACGAATTCGTAGTTAATTAATTGAGGAAATCAAAGCGTGAAATTTTCAGAATTAAAAAATGAACTCAGGTTGCAATTTTTGTTGCTTGCAGTCTTGGTTGGGTTTGCGAGTGCGTTATTCACCTATGCGGTAAATTTTGCGGAATGGATCTTTCATCGACTTTTCGCATTTAATCCAATTGCAATGTATTTTTATACACCGCTAGTTTTTGTAGCAACAGTTTATTTACTTAAAAAATATTTTCCATATTCTGATGGTAGCGGATTACCGCAAGGTTATGCGGTCGATGTTTTTGATGAAGAGCGTTTGCGTAATACATATTCAATTCGCGCTGCTGTAGGTAAAGTTATTTTAACATTTATGAGTATTTCAGCCGGTGCTTCGCTCGGTAAAGAAGGCCCAACGATTCAAATTTGCTCGTCATTATTTGCACAATTACGCGATATTAGCGATGGTAAACGGCGTTTATTAATTAAGCTGGGTGCTGGAGTTGGGGTCGCGGCAGCGTTTAATACGCCAATTGGTGGGATGATTTTTGCGGTTGAAGAATATATTAAGAAAATGAGTCCACATATTGCAACTTTATTGGTGGGAGCAACCTTATTAGCGGTTGGCGCATCGACATTAATTTTAGGGCATCAGCCGTATTTGGGCGTGGTTAATCCACAAAATTTAATTCACACCTGGAGTATCACTGGAGTCGCGTTATTGATCGGCACTATTTGTGGGCTTGGTGGTGCATTATTTACCCAGCTGATGGTGTTTATGTCGGTGAATAAAACTTGGATAGTCAATCGCTGGCGCAAACAACACTATTTAGTGAACGCTTTGTTTTTTGGTCTGGTGGTGGCATTCATTGGGAACTTAACTCATGGATTATCTTTTGGGAATGGCTCGAGTTCAACCATGCACTTTTTGGATAGTGGTGAAAATGCGCCCTGGTATTATGCCAGTGGTAAATTTTTTGGTGCAATCGCTTCGGTGTCTGCAGGTGTTCCTGGTGGTTATTTTTCAACCGCATTATCTATCGGTGCAGGGATTGGTGATTTAATTCATCATATAATTCCATCAGTTCCGTTAACGCAATTTTATTTATTGGGTATGGCGGGGTTTTTAGCCGCAATCACCCAGTCGCCAATTACGGCGGTTGCGATGGTAGTTGAAATGAGTGATTCGAGTCAATTTAGCCTACCAATTTTATTGTCGTGTTTTGTGGCAAGTTTAATTGCCGAGCAGTTTGGTGATAGTGTTTATCATCAACAGGTGTTAAATTATATTGATCCTAAGCGTTATAAAGAAACTTTGTAATTAATGTCGCGTAGAGCGGTTTAGTTAGTGTTGTAGAACTATTTGCGCTTGATGTTGTGAATCTATTTAGTGCGGATTACGAAGTTTTTTCAACTAAACTCAGACCCTTGGTTTATGAGTATGGTTTTTTAAAACAATAGTATTTATTTAATTTATTGTTTGTATTTTTTTGGATAAACAGAGGAAGAGAAAGTGAATGATATTAATCAAGAATATTCTGCCACGGCCAAAACCTTGCATTGGCTAACTGCGATTATGATTTTAGGGCAATATTTAATTGGGATTACTTTAGATTACACCGAGTGGAAGTCATTGCATTTTCAGGTCGGCTATATCATTGTGATTTTAGTGCTTTGGCGGATAATTTGGCGTGTAACCCATGTTTATCCCGAACTAGATCCACAGATTAAAGGACATGGTCGATTATTAGCTCATGCGGGTCACCATACTTTGTATTTATTGATGGTGTTAGTTTTAATCTCGGGGTTTTTGAGGTTAATAACCAAAGGTGAAGCGCTGAATATTTTTGGTTTTAATGTGGCGCCATTAATGTATGCAATGTCCAAAGATGAACGTACACCGTATAAATTGGCGCATGAATATTTGGCTCATTTTTTTATTTTGCTGATTGCATTGCATGTTCTAGCTGCATTTGCCCATCAATTCTTAAGTGAAATCCCATGCCTAAGTCGGATGTTACCTAAATCACTAGCTAAATATATTGAAGAGAAACATGACTAAAAAGAAATCTAGTTTATTGCGCTCGCTGGCAAATGTTAGCGGCATGACCTTAATTTCACGGGTATTTGGTTTTGCGCGTGATACTTTGATGGCTGTTTATTTTGGTGCTGGTGCTGCCACCGATGCGTTTAATGTTGCATATAAATTGCCCAATTTACTGCGTCGGGTCTTCGCCGAGGGGGCTTTCTCGCAAGCGTTTGTACCGGTGCTTGCCGAATATAAAAAAACTAAAAGTCATCAGGAAACCAAGGATTTTGTGGCGGCAATTTTAGGGCTGATGGCATTAGTCTTAATCATTATTACCATATTGGGCATGATTTTTGCGTCAGGGGTAATTTGGCTAACCGCGGGTGGTTTTACTCATGATCCGGTTAAGTTTGCTTTAACGGTGGAAATGTTACGGATAACGTTCCCGTATATTTTGTTTATCTCGTTGGCTTCTTTGATCGGTGGGGTGCTAAATACGTGGGGTTTATTTTCAATTCCATCATTTACACCGACGATCCTAAATTTTAGCTTTATTATATTTATCGTACTGTTTAGTCATCTGTTTAATCCGAGCGTCTTGACTTTAGCATATGCGACGTTTTTTGGCGGCTTGTTTCAATTACTCTTTCAATTGCCATTTTTGAAAAAAATAGATATGTTGGTGCGACCTAAATTAGATTGGCATAATCCTGCTGTGTGGCGGGTAATTCGTTTGATGGGTCCCGCTATTTTTGCAGTGTCAATTGCGCAAATTAGTATGGTAATTAACACCATTTACGCCTCATTTTTACCGAGCGGTAGTATTTCATGGATGTATTATGCCGATCGCTTAATGGAGTTTCCTACAGGTGTGTTGGGAGTGGCGCTTGGAACGATACTTTTACCAAGTTTATCCAAACATGCTGGACATGCCAGTCGAGAAGATTTTTCCAAGATTTTAGATTGGGGAATTCGTTTGTGCTTATTATTAGCCTTGCCAGCTACGGTTGGACTTGGCTTATTGGCGAAACAATTAACCATGACGTTGTTTATGCATGGTAAATTCACCTTGCACGATGCCACAATGACAAGCTATGCATTAATTGCCTATTCAATTGGTCTAATGGGGTTGATTTTGGTGAAAGTACTTGCCCCTGGTTTTTATGCCAACCAAGACATCAAAACGCCTGTTAAAATTGCAATTTTTGTGTTGTGTTGTACGCAGGTAATGAATTTGGCTTTTATTGGTCCCTTAAAGCACGCGGGTTTGTCACTCTCAATTGGGTTAAGTGCGTGTTTAAACGCGGTGTGTTTATGCTATATGTTAATTAAAAAAGGTCTCTATCAACCGCAAGGTGGTTGGGGGAATTTCCTCGGTCGTATGGCTTGCGCAGTAGTTATCATGGCATTGAGTATTGAGCTAGCTCTTTACGCGCTACCATTAGATTTTGCAGGAAATTCTTTAATGCGCGTGGTATCGCTATTAATAATAATTGTGATCGCAGCATTGGCTTATTTCGGGGCATTACTCTTACTTGGCTTCAGGTTACGTGATTTTAGCCATAAAGGCAATATTTAATTTGCAAACCTAGCTTGGCTGTGATATAATCCAGCCCATATTCTTTACGGAAAGGTAACAGTAATGAAACAAAACATTCATCCTTCATATAAAGAAGTCTCAGTTACGTGTAGTTGTGGTAACTCATTTGTTACTAAATCAACTTTAGCTAAAGACACATTGCATATTGAGGTTTGCTCAGTATGTCACCCGTTCTATTCTGGTAAACAACGTTTAGTAGATAGCGCTGGTCGTGTGGATAAATTCCGTCAAAAATACGGTATGTTTAGCCAAAGAACTGCTAAGTAATTTTCGATACTTTGCTTATGTTAAAATGGGTAGCTTTAAAGCTACCTATTTTAATTTCTAGCTAGAGGACTAATCTGTCATGCTAACTTATTCTCCCAATAAAAAACCGCGCCGTAAAGATCGTCCATGGTTGCTATTTCTGATGGCGCTAATTTGGATTGCTGGTGTAACCTTTTTTCATGCCCCATGGGAACCTTATGAGCCCTATGTAGTGGCGATTGTTAAAAGTATTATTAACACTAATTCGTGGCTAGTGCCATATCTTACTCCAAGTGCACCCTATCTTGAGCTGCAGCCATTTTATTTTTGGTTGTTTGCATTAATAATTAAAGTTTTTCAGTTTAGCGATATTGCCAATGCGGTGCGTTTGATTAATGCGCTAATTATTTTTGGTGTAATTGCACTAATGGGGCAAATTGGCTCGGGTTTAAGTGCGTTTCGCAATGGGCGCAGCGTAATCATGATTTTAATTAGCTGCGTGGGTTTTATTAATAACGCCTATCAATTATCACCGAATATTGTGGTTTTATTTGGCTTTAGCTTGTATTTTTATGCTTTACAAAAATCTGCGCAGATGCCGGGTATTTCTGCATGGTTATTGTCAATGGGTTTAATTTTTATCTCGTTGAACTTTACCGCTCAATTTATTGTGATTGCGTTATTAATCTTATTTATTCTGCCGTTACTTAGTAAAGAGTGGCGTACGTTAGAATATTTGATCTGTGCTGGTGGTGGTTTAGCACTATTTAGCTTACTATTTGGTTCGTATGCTTTTCAGCTCAATAGCGTAGATCACGCATTTTTTCTTGAGTGGGAGGGTAAATACCTCAGCTTTATTAGTTTTAACTTAGCAGATTATGGGCAAAGCGCATGGTTTTTGGTTGAGACTTTGGCATGGTACTTAATTCCAGCTTGGGTTTTGGTAATTTGGACGCTTTATAAGCGTCGCTCACGGATTTTCCAAGATAAAATATTAACGCTGAGTTTACTTAGCTCTGGATTATTATTATTGTTTGCAGTTCTAAGCGGTCAGCATGATGAATCGGTGATTTTTCCAATTATTATTCCATTTGTTTTGTTGGCATCAGTAGAAATTGATTCGATTAAAATTACGATTGTGTCATTATTAAATTGGTTTTGCATTTTTACGTTTGGTTTAGCCGGAGCTTTTATAGCGACCTTGTATATTGCATTGAATTTTGGACGTCCGCATGAGCTATTTATTAAAGCCAAATATTATGCGCCAAATTATGCTTTTCAGTTTAATGCTTGGCAATTAGCTTTAGCTGTCCTAATTACGTTGATTTGGTTGTTTATGATTACACGTAAACACATTCGCGGACGTGAGATGGTGACAAATTGGGCGAGTGGCACTACGTTTGTTTTAGTGATGTTTATTTCTTTATGTTTGCCATGGTTCAATGCCGTTCTGAGTTTTAAAGATGTGGTTGGTAGCAGTTTACCTTATCTTAAAAATACCGGAAGTAATTGCATTGCGACCAATCAAGCTAATCGTGTACAAAATGCATTGTGGTATTATTATGCGGATGTGAGCCTTGATCCTGAGGTTAATTTTGCTCAAGGTCGTTGCAACCAAGCTTTAATCTCAATTGGTGCACATGAGAAGGTTAGTATACCTGGTTGGAAAGAAGTTTGGAGCAATAAACGTCCAGTAGATTTTAGACGCTATGTTTTACTGGAGCGTGAATAGGTTTATATAGCATAAGCATATAAGTTGATTTAAGCGATTGAAAATGGGTAGCTGTAGTGCTACCCATTAATAAAAATTGAATTAATTTGTCGACGGTTATTTTTCTTGTAACGCTTGATTCAAGAGTTTTACATTATAGCCAACATCGGTAAATGATAAGCTACTTTCAGTAGATAAACCCCAGCTAATGAAACGTCCTTGATTATTTGGCAGGCTTAGACCGTGTGGTGCCGCTTGTGGAACGATCCAAGCAACAAAGGTATCGGTTTTATGATAATT
>JAIETT010000258.1 GCA_019744945.1 Burkholderiales bacterium | reverse complement strand
GGTATTGCTGAAAATTGCTTAATTTCCAATATATCACCTGAATATTTTTGTTGATAATGAGTAACAATTGCATGTGCCACAGGATGTTCAGAATGAGTGTCAAGGCTTGCTGCTATGCGTAATAGCTCTTCTTCGGTAGTATTATTAAGGGCTACAATATCAGTGACTAGTGGTTTACCTTGAGTAATAGTACCGGTTTTATCTAATGCAATTACTTTTAATTTATGTCCACTTTCTAAATAAGTGCCACCTTTTATAAGAAGTCCTTGTCTTGCACCAGCAGCCAAGCCGCTGACAACCGTTACTGGAGTGGAGATAACTAAAGCACATGGGCAAGCTATAACCAGTAAAACTAAGGCCTTAGGCAGCCATATTAAGAAAGGTTGCCCCAAAAGTAAAGGAGGAACTATTGCAATAAATATTGCTGCAATTACCATTAATGGAGTATAATATTTTGAAAATTGGTCTACAAATCTTTGGGTTGGGGCTTTTACTGCCTGGGCTTCTTCAACAGAATGAATAATTTTGGCGAGCATAGTATTATTAGCTGAAGTCGTAACTTTGAACTCAAAAGAACCATGCTCATTAATAGTTCCAGCATAAACTATATCATCTACATTTTTTTCTACAGGTATTGACTCACCAGTAATTGGAGCTTGATTTATTGAACTATGACCTAGTACAATAACTCCATCAATTGGAATTCTCTCGCCAGGTTTAACTTTAATAATATTACCTTGAGTAATTTCTATGACAGGCGTTAATTTCCATTCACTTCCATTTTTAACTAATGCTTCTTCGGGTGCCATCTCCATTAAGCCATCAATTGCATGACGGGCTTTATCCAGCGAGTAGCGTTCAATTAATTCAGCAAGAGCAAAAAGAACAGTAACCATTGCGGCTTCTGGCCACTCACCAATAAAAGCTGCACCAGTAATTGCTATCATCATTAGAAAATTTATATTAAGTGTAAACGCACGTATAGCTAACCACCCTTTTTTAAAAGTTGGTTTTCCAACTAATATAATGGCACCAATTGAAAGAAGAATAACTAAAATCGATTTTTCATTGTGGGACATGTAGGCATAAATTTCTGCACTTAAGGCCATTACACCAGCAATAGCAATTAAACCCCAACTTTTATATGCAAATGTTGCCTTTTTTTTAATCTGTTTTGAAGCTCCTGAGTTTTTTACACTTGCTTCCATGCCAATATCTTTAATTGCCGATAAGATGATTTGTACATCGCTCAAATCATGCGTTACCATTAACTCTTGACGTATAAAATTAAACTCTAAATTAGTAATTCCACTGATATTTTTAAATTTATTTCGAATCAATTTTTCTTCAGCAGGACAATCTAAGCCTAAGACGCTAAAAACTGTAATTTTCATTTTTATTCTCATTTGCCATATATAGGAGTAATATAAAAAGTATTACTCCTACAACTTATTGTTTTGATGCAGCTTCCATTTTTAAAAGCTCTGAATTAGGACAAGAATACACTTTACCAGTACCATTATTAGAGATATTTTGAAATCTCTCTAAACTCATGAAGTATGCTCTTAGCTGAAATCGTATTTTTTTCTAATGCGTTTTCCAAGCAAATATCAATATGTTCATGAATCAAGGATTTTTTAGCTCCATTTAAAGCTTTTTCCACAGCCTGGAGCTGTTGAGCAACCTCTGCACAGTCTCTTTCTTTCTCAAGCATATTGATTACTTTTAACAAGTGACCACTTACTCTATTTAGTCTAGATATTATGTCTTTATGTTTAATAACAATACTATTACTCATATATGCAATCCTCCTGGTATGGTTATTATACCATGTGTAATTTAACTATAGTTACAATCTGCTCGATATTAAATATAGGCTATACTGAGCAAACATTTTTACAACTATATAATGATTTTTAATAAAATACAGAATTGACTACGCATTACCAGGTAAAAAACTAATATTTAAACTATAACGAATTGTTAAATGCGCACTGTATAAAATATTTCGACATACAAAGGTAGAAATCAGTAGGTACCGATCCAAAGCAGAATTATCTTAACGTACGATAATTTCCGAATTCTCGTGTGAGCCCTGATAAGCTTGAAATCCTTATAAATCAAGGCGGTAAATCAAACCCCGCGGAACTTTAGGGGAGAATGTTGATTAGCACCCTATGATGGGAACTCTAACAAACTAAAACCATAAATTATTATTTAAACATCGTACTTTAAATGAGTGCGATGCTATTAACTTCTATCTGCTTTTTAATGCTATTTATTCTTTTTCCAAGCTTTACTCACTGTATTAACTACAGGAGCCACAGGTTTATTAGAAACATACTCTGCAATTGTCTTTAAATCCCGTGTATTATTATTTATAATATCCTGTTGTTTATCAAAACTAGGCTTCAACCAATAAATCGCAGCACCAAAGCCAATACAAAAGAAGATCGCCGCAGAAATTAATACAAAATGCCACCTGCTACGCTTCTGGTAATCATCCCGCCATTGATCAACTTGTCGGCTTGAGGTTTCTACCGCATCAATCATTTTTTTAGCGGCATCGTCAACACTTGCCCTTAATTTGGTGTAATCTGACTGATTTATAACTTGGTTAAGTACAGTTCTAATTTGCTTTGCTAGTTCCTCTTTATCAAATCCATCTTTGATATTTTTTACAATATCGTTAATATCATTCTTTAATTGTGGAATACGCTCCCTCGCTACATCAACCAACAAACCTAATGTAACATCTACTCTATCCAATTGGTCTTTTAACTCTTGTATTTCTGACATTTTACTCTCTTTCATTCAAAAATGTACTACCTAAATTTTCTAACTGATGTAATTTATCCTGATTATTTTCAGATACAATTTTATTATAACTAACTATCAACCCTACCAATTGGCGATATGTTTTATTTTCAAGTTCACCATATGGATTAGTTTTAGTATTTTTTGGGAGCAATAATTCTGGATTTACCATATCAAATATTGCACCAGTGTTAAATATTTTTTCATTTCTTTGTTTGCGGAGCTTCTCATTTTCGGCGTGCTCTAATGTTCGCATCTTCTTTTTTAATAGCTCCATTTGTTGTTGTAGTTTCAGTTTTTTATCGTCCATAATTATCACTCCATAAAATTATTAATCCTTGATTATATCATGGCTTATTATTTTATAAAAGCACAGTGACTATTATAATCATGTAGCTTGCGGAATGTTATAATAGCGCACTTATGGGTTGACGTTGTCAACCCGCGCGGTCTGCGACGCTAAAACCAAATTTAATCTAACTATTATAAAATTCTAAGGCTTAAACTATGTATCATGCTACTACGTCCGCAGTATCACGTGGAGCTGGCGGTTCATCTTGTGCAAAAGGTGCATATATTGGTGGTGAAGAAATCACCAATGAAATTACAGGCGAGATACATAACTATACAAAAAAACAAGGCGTTGAACATACAGAGATTATTTTACCAACTGGTATCGAAAAAACTATCTCATCATCTGAGCTATGGAATAAAGCAGAACTAGCAGAAAATCGCAAAGATGCAAGAGTAGGGCGTGAGTGGGTTATAGGCTTACCTAGCGAACTGGACAAGGAACAACGCAAAGAGTTAGCGCAAAACTTAGCTAAGGACTTAGCCGAGCGTTATCAGGTTGCTACACAAATAGCAATCCATGAACCAAATAAGCATGGAGACCAGCGAAACTACCACGTTCATATCTTGACGACCACCAGAAAAATAGACCAATATTTAAACTTAACAGAAAAGTCTGACATTGAGCGAGATCGCAAACAATGCGCCAAGCTCGGTATTTCAACGAGTCAAGACCAAATAATCGAATGCCGTGAACGGATAGCAAACCGACTAAACCAAAGCCTTGAGCGTGCTAACGTACAAAAAGAGGTCTCACACCTTAGCTACAAAGACCAGGGAATAGACAAAATCCCAACTAAACACCTGGGGAAATCGGCTACTTTTTTGGAAAGAAAGGGCATGAAAACCGAAATCGGGGATTATAACCGCTCGGCAATGCGGTTTAATGAGCTAAAAACAGCCCTAGAATCAATTTACACCCCTAAAACCATAGAATCACCCCAACCAACCATTAAAAACGCCCCAGAGACGTTAAAACCAACCTTAGAAATCGAACTAAGTGCCACAGAGCGTGCAAAAATGTATCTACAGAAAATTGCCGAAGAGAAAAACAAGCCAGAAATTAGCAATAAGCAAGAGCAAAAATCGCTTGCAGAAGATCGCAAAGCACAACTTTTGAGCGAAATTCTATCAAAACGTAGCTATGACCAGATAATTGACCGCCAGAAACAGGAACAAGAGAAAAAACTACAGCACGAGCAATCCCAAAAACAAGAATATAAAAAAACTTTAAGTAGGGGGCGAGGTGGTTTTGAGCGATAAACGTGGTAAAGCGGCTTGACGCTTTGGTTACTATTCTAGAACAATCAACATCTTTGTTTGCGGTTCAGTCTCAGGTAATTAGACTGGTTATCGCGTTCTAAACTACCGCCCTACGGTTGGTGGGTACTTCCATTTTTCGGCTATACGCCTCAAAAGCTAAGTACCTTGGGTTAGAACTAGGGGGTATGGGGGTGAGCTCGTCGAACCCCCATATAAACGAGCCTAGAACAATAAAAATCTTTGTACGCGGGAAAGTTTTTAGAAAAGCAGCTACTATTCGCGCTCTAATTACTGCCCTAGTCGCATTTTAAAGCCGATAGCGCTATTTTTAAGCATACTGATAGGCAAAGATACTAAATCATTACTTTGTGAGCGTAGCGAGCTATTTTTATGTGCGCAAAGCGCATCGATTTGAGAGGTGCTCAATGTACCCGAAAAATCGGCGTATTGGATTAAGTTTTGATTAAGTGTAAAAATCACTTAAAAAAAGGCTCATGGAAAATAGTCTTGATTTTTACCGATTATATAAAGGATTAAATAAAGGATTAAGGAACGCTACAAGCGCTGTGAATAGGGCACTTATAGGGATTTTGGTGGCTGATACCTCAATAGCTTGGTGGCTGATACCTCAATAGTTGGTGGCTGATACCTCAATAGTTGGTGGCTGATACCTCAATAGTTGGTGGCTGATACCTCAATAGTTGGTGGCTTAAAATTTATTAAATAATTCTAGTTGCTTTTTAGTCTTACCAGTTGGATAAATGAGTAAGAACTCTTTTTCTGTTATTTCATAACCCCATTTTGATTTTGAATTTACGGCAAAATGAGCTTTTTTTACTAGTTCTAAGGCATTTTTTAATTTACGCTTAAAATCTTTTGGCTCCGTCTCACTTCTACATAATTTTTGCAAAAAATTAATGGCAAATGGTATAGGTTTATTATGGCTCTCATAAAAATTATATAACCACCTCGCTAATTGATTATCCCCCAGTAAGTGCCGAATATCCGCACTGATCAAGGTGTAATCCTCTTCACTAAAAAGCGGCGTTAATTTTTTATTGTATTCTACGACCAACTTACCATCTCCAGCAGAATCAATATAATAATTATTGATCAGGCTGCCCCCAAATTCTTTTGTCCCTGTTTTTATCGCAACGACCCCAAATTTTAAACGTTTCGTTCTTGCTATTAGCGCTTCATATGCCGTCTTAGTTGGGGATAATCTCATTTGTTGACACAAATCATATAATGTAATACGCAATTCACTCTCAACATTACGATTCTTGGCTAGATACATAAACGTATCCCACAACTCCAAATCGTTCTGATCCATTTCAGAGCCACTAAATGATACTTTATATTGTGACATCGTAAAAATTGGTTGGCTTTCAACCAATGCCCTGCGCCCTTTGCGCACCATGCCAAATAATGCACCACGTAAAAAGCAATTTGGTACTGCACGTCTATCTTCAAAGATTTCTGGCAATAATTGCTGCATAGCAGTTCCAAGCAACTTAGCCTCATCTTCTGCCTTTTGGCGTTGCTCTTTTGTTAAAAGATGTTGCTTAGCCTTTTCAAAGTACTCTTTATTAATAACTGGTTTTTCTGCCATTAAAATATACCCAAGAATTTTTTACGCTTTTTACTGGTCTTGTCTTCCAATAAGTTATTCGCTGTTGCTAATTGTGCTTTGAACCACTCTTCTCTTTCCTGTGTTTCTCTTCTCAATTGCATTTCTCTGGCTTTAGCTTCTGATAATTGTGTTTCAAGCATAGTAATAATTTTGTCTTTTTCTTGTGTCTTAACCACATCTATCACTGTGTCATGTTGTGAGCTAGACACGTCCTCTAACTTTATATGATCACACACTCTCATTAACTCAGAAACATCTATTAGCTTCTTGTTATCTTCAATTACGATGCTAATTAAACCTGTATTTATATACTTTTTATAAAAGTACGACCTGCTCAATTGTGATAATTTAGCAGCCTGTGTTATGCTAACTTTTGCCATGTGTAATGTTGACCTCTAACTGTATTTTAATTGTGTCATTATGCACCTTTTACATTAGAGCGAAAGTCACCAGATAAAAAACGATGAATTATTGAATTAATCAAAGATTGATACGGTATCCCTAACTCCATTGCTTTGGCTTTTATACCAATATAATCATTTTCCTGAAGTCGTAAACTAATAGCTCTACTTCTTCGATTCGATTCCTTAAATATCTTGGCATATCTTTGTTTGGTTTCTTCATCAGAATGTAAAACATAATTACCAGCTTTTATTTCATTATAGATCTCTAACTCTTCATTATCAAGCTCATCAATTGGTTCTAATTGAGTTAAATCTATGGTGTATTCTTGTTTATTCATGAGGTTGTTCCTTTATTTTTTTGTTAATTTTTCGGCTTCTAAATGCAGTTTTAATAAATATTTCATATTCTGATTCGATAAATGGTACACAAACTGTATAGCAATCATAATCAAGAACAAACATTTTTTGTCCTGGTCTGCTCTGGACATCTAAAATACCTAAATATTTATTTTCTGAGATTAAGACCGCGATTAACTCTAACTCAATATTACGCTCATTTTTTAGTTTAATAGCCTTTTCGGGATCCCATTTAATTAATTTCATATGTTTAATCTTTCTCTATTTATTGTATATTATATAACATACAATAAATAATATGCAAATAAAAAAGCCCCACGGTAGATTAGCAGGGGGCTTTTCACACGAGTATAAGCCGTGTATGTGATTAGATCACAGGCAGGATTATGCCATAAACTAGGCGATAAACGGAGCCTAAAATAGTTCACTATTATGACAGTAATAGGGAATTATCGCACAGATTAAAGTTATATCAGGCGATTCAGCTTCTATGCGTGAAGCCTA
>JAIETT010000171.1 GCA_019744945.1 Burkholderiales bacterium | reverse complement strand
AGGCGTGATTTCCAACGAAGGATTAGCCGTTACCGTATAACTCAAAGGTAAAGCCACAAAGCTATAACTCACACTATTAAAGCTACCTTGTGCTTTAATATACAAACTACCTGTTCCATCATTAGTTCCGGTTAAATGACCTGTAATCGCACAGCTCGCTAATGCTCCAATTGAATTGCTACAAGTGCTTCCATCTTGAGTCCACGTTGCACTACCTGTATTAGTCACGGGATAGCTTACACCAGTTAAGGGGGCTTTACCTGCATTCGTCACCATAAAAACAATTGAACTCTCTGAACCAAAGATTCCCTTACCAAGGCTAATCGTAGTTGGGGTTGGTGCGATGTAAACCGCCGGAAAGGGTTGATCATTACTCCAAACCACCATTTGACTGCCAACTACTGTGCCGGTATTGTTTTTGTATTCAACTGTAGTGGTGCCAGATGTATAACTATTCGTTGAGAACGTAATTTGACAAGAGTTGGCTGCGTTTGCCGTAAGCACCGTTGAGCTACAGCCATTAGTGATAATCAGATCAGCGGCATTTCCATCTGTAGCCGTAGCAGTTAAGCCACCACTAGAATCGGCATTACCATTATTAACCACATTAACCACTGCGGCACTAGTTGTCGGCGCACTCAGCACGGGGATATTCCCAAAGATTAAGTTAGCTATACTTTGCGTAGGCGTTAAACTCAAGGTTAGTGGACTGCCACTAGCTGATGAACTCAACAAACTTGCTTGAAGTTTACTTGAACCCCAGCTCGGCGTTACATTCACCGAACTAGTCTTATTGCTTTGCATGGCTACCGCAAATTCAACTGCAATTACTTGACCTGCCACTACTTCTTGACCATTGATAAAACCGTTGCTAATTCTGGTAGTTGTATTAGTTGAATTTAAGTTAACATTTTTATACGAGGTACCGATTGCGCCACCAGCATAAAGATAACCCACAACATGCTGGGTACTTCCCTGAATCCCAGTTACATCTAAGCTACCCGTAAAATTAACCCCACTTAAAGCCGCCAAATTTACATATTTGTAATTTACTACTTGTGAAGTTGTCGCAGAACCATGGCTGCCATTATAAGCTAGTTTAACTAGCGAATTACCCAAATTACCCACACTTAGACTTGGCGTAGTAAAATTCACAGCACAGGAACCACCTGCGGGAATTGAGCCACAGCGTTCCGGATTAATCAGCACAAAACCATTCGCATCTTCGTAACCGCCAAAATTTAAACCAACTTTAGCCAAGACCGCTTTTACTTTGGTTTTAGCCGTTGCCGAACCTAAATTAAAATTGACCCCAGTCGCTGCTGTGGTGCCATAGTTGTGCACATATAACGTACCTTGCGTTGCTGAACCGTTAATTACCGGCACTGCGGTCATCGCATCAATGCTAACTAAGGAGGTCTGTGTTGCGTTGCCGCCACCGTTCGAGCTACCAGACGAACCGCCGCCGCAGCCAACCAAGAGTGCTCCAGCCAATAGGCCGTAGCTAAGTTGAGTAAGTTGTTTCATAAAATTCCCAGAAAAATTAGCGAGGTGCCGAATAAATGCCTGCGCAGCCCTTTTAAACTAATTTTAAGCACCCCACACTAGACTTAAAATATCATTAAACACGCATGCTGAGCTGCATTTAAACAAAAAATTAACCAAGCAATTTTACAGCTTAATCGCAACAGGCGGTGTCCCTTTAAAAGGACAACATTTGAATTAAATTATCAACTAACTTGACAACCAACATATAAATGTGAAATAATTAAAATCATTAATCAATATTTCACAGGTCTTTTATTGTGTTAAACAATCAACAAGCACTAGAACTACTAATAGCAAACCATAAACAATTTTACACAGATCCTCATGAAATTATGTATTTGATTGATTTAGATTATAATTTAATTTTTATCAGCGATTATGCTCTAGGCATCTGGGACTATGATCCAATTAAAAACGATTTAATCGTTCAAGCTGGGATAAGTTTACTTAACACTAAAATTGCCGATTACGTTTTTCCAGACGAATTAAAAAAGTATTCCTTAAGCGTTTTCCATAGCAAAAAAAGATTATCAATACTTGGTATCAACTTTAAGCGCAAGAGTGAACATGTAATTTTGATCTCTAACTACACACCAATAATTAATCGAGACACTGGCAATGTAATTGCCATCCAAATCAATGCTCACAAGCCTCGATTTCCACTAAATTGGTTTAAAATACCGCTTTTAAGCAATACACCCACCGATCAAAATGCAAATTTAAAAGAACGTCCGCTCATGTACGATACATTACTCACGACCCGCGAACATGAAATTCTCTTTTTACTGTTTCATCTTGATACTTATGAAGGTATTGCTGCATTTTTGAATGTTAATTGTGGTAGTAACGTTACCCCCAGTTCAGTTGGTAAAATAATTCGCCGCAACCTCTATAAAAAATTTAATGTTAATGACATTAACTCACTCAAAGCTAAAGCCGCTCTACTTGATTACCATAAACATATTCCAATTTATATCATGCCTGTCCTGGCAATAAATTTAGAGCTCTTATAGAATTAGCGATCAGTCACGCAAGAAAAACTGCTTATGTTAAAATCAAGCCTTGAAATAAATTCCTTAGAAAGATTTCCCAATGCAAAAAGGCTCTTTAACCCTAATTGGTCTCTTAATTAGCGCTATCCTCCTTAGCGGCTGCGCTACCATTATCGGTGGTTTTTCATCCACCGCCGAAGCCAGTGGTGACGGAATGGGACCAGCCACCCTTAGCGAAAGCAACACCACCCTACAAAATGACAAATTTGAAGCGCTCACCATCGGCGCGAATTTAACTGCAACTAAACTAGTGATCGGTGCTGATCTTAAGATAACTGGAAACGCAAATCTGACTAAAGTAACCGTTAAAGATGATACTAGCGTAGGTGGCGATCTAATTTGCGATGACGTGACCTTTAAAAGCTCAGTTAATATCCATGGAAATCTGACGAGTTCGGATAGTTATTTTGGGGAAGGAATTGAATTTGCTGGAACAACTTTACAGTTGAACAAAGGCAGCAAAGTTATCGGTGAAATTATTAACTCCAATTCACAACCTGTCACCTTAATCATTGATCATTCGGTAGTCAAAGGCAATATTGGCTTTGCGAATGCGGCAAGCCGAGTAATTCTGCGCAATGGTGGTACGCTCAAAGGCAAATTACTCAATGGTAAATTAGAGCAAGAATAATTTAAAATCGTCCATAATTTGACAATCACACGTGGAACCATTAAAGAGTTAAGTACACCACTTACCAAATTTGCTTGTTGCGTAACATCAGTTATTAAACATGATCCAGTATATTGGTATAGCGATATTGTGCCCATCTTAAGGACAAGACAGTTTATGTCAGTGCGTCCAAACATCCAGTTGGTTCGGTCAATAATTAGTTCAACTAAATTGAGTGTAAATAATGCGAATACGGCTTTTGCGTATGTTTAGAAGTTATTGAGAAATACTCAAGTAATCTAAATTGGAAATAAAAGTGAAAGGCACTAAGCTCAGGTCATCACTCGGTGAAGTAAGTTATAAAGCATTAAGTATTAACAAACGGACTCTAAGAGTGATTTAAGTGGCAATTTAAAGCCGAATTTAGATTCAAAGTGATTTTCCTGAGTTCAAGTGCGAAATGCAAAGAAATCGATTAAACTATCGGTTGTATTTCGCGAGGCACTATGGCAAAAAGATTAACATTAGAGAAACGTATCCGATTAGAAACCCTCTTAAAGTTACCCTTTAGTGGTTTTATGGATAATTTAAGCATGGCAAAGAAACTACCCAAGATAGCTAAATTACTGGAAATCAGTCAATCCACAATTCATCGAGAGGTTATTAAGCGTGGTTTTGATTATGCTAGCTACGATGCAAATAAAGCTCAGCTCCAGAGCCTAGACAAGGTGTCGAATGGTAATAAACGCTACCGTTATAGTGAAGAGCAGAAGCAATTGATTTTGGAAATGTATCAGGAATTTGCTACCAATAAATCATGGTCACCGAATGCCTTAATGCTCAGATTGAAAACTGAATTAGCTCCGAATATGAAACTACCTTGCGTAGAAATAATTTATCAGTGGATTTATGAAGATGCAAGAAGTGGTGGCGTTTTGTATAAGCTATTACCACGCAGTCATAGAAAACGCAAAGGTAAATCTGTTCAAAGAAAAGAAGTAATCAGTAACAAACAGTCAATCCATTCTCGTGACGAGATTGTTGAAGAACGCAGCCGTATTGGGGACATAGAGATTGATTCAGTCGTTGGTCCGTTCAATCATGCAGGTATAATTACTGGAACTGAGCGTAGATCTCGTTATAACATGGCGCGGTTAGTTAAAAATAAAACTGGCAATGAGACATTGGCTAAGCTACTGGAAATGTTACTAGTGCATAAGAAAAAGATTAAAACGATAACGTCAGATAACGGTGTCGAATTTGCGCTCCACTTGGCGATAGCAAGCGAGCTGAATGCTCAATATTACTTTGCTGATCCATACTCTAGTTATCAACGTGGAAGTAATGAGCATGGTAATGGGATGATACGACGATACTTCCCTAAAGGAACGAATTTTAGTTTAGTTACCGAAGGTGAACTACAACTAGCGTTATACAAAATTAATCATTTACCAAGGAAAATTCACAATGGAAAAACGGCGCATGAGATTTTTTACGGCATAAACAAAAAACTTATCCCCGCTAAACAGCGGAAAATATTAATTTGTGCATTTCGCACTTGAACTCAGGTTTGTATTGAGGTATTGAAAATATGAAAATAACAAAAAAAACATTAAGTGTGGTATTAGGCGGTACATTTTTATTAGCTGCCTGTAATAGTGGTAGTAGTGACCTAACTCAACAGGCACAAATAAATACAGTTAATGGATCATCGAATAAAAAAACTGCCCCGCAAAAGATAGCACTTGGCACAAAAATTGATTTAAATGACAATACTGCACTTACTTCTTATGGAAACTATGTTGCCCAAGGTTTGATGGATACAGTTTTTGGTACAGCTACTTCATTTATCCCAGGTAGTAGTATCTTTATAAATCCGATTAAGCAAGTTTTGTTTGATTGGCTGTTTGGTGTAGATCCAGATCCATATTCTGAGCGGTTTGATAAAATTGATTCTAAACTGACTGAGATTTCAGATAAATTAGATTTAGCAAGAGCACAAATGTCTGGCATTGATGAATTGGTAAAAAAAATCTATATTGATAAAACTCAAGAAACATTTAATGTTATTCTTGGAAATGCTCAAAGCGAAGCAGATGATATAACTAACTGGGATAGAAATAAATATTTTAAGCTAGACTTATATGACAAAATAAGATTTATAAGTAGTGGAAGTAAAAATAGTGAGACAACACAAAAAGAGTTAAACGAGCAATATAGCTTATTATATAAAGCCGCAGAAAAAAATTGTCATAATGATTCAATCCTTGCGGATATTCTACAATTTAAAAAGCCCATTACAAAGCAACTTAGTGCTAGCATAAATCATGGTGGCGATTTACAACTTCTCCAAAGCAGCACTCCAGTTGATCCAGCAAATGCCTATGATGCTTTTATTAATAAATATGCCTCAGTCCCAGGAAATTCGATGACTGATTATTGGAGAAGCTTGACGCAAAGTAAAGAGAAGTATTTGAGTTCATTATTTGATCAGGCAAATAATAGTTCTATTACTCATGATAATGATTATATGCTATATGTTAATATTTTAAATCAAGACTTATATGATACAACCTTTAAATTGTTTAGTGCTTATCAGCGCTTATATGATATGCAGATGATACAACTAGCCCATTATTATGCATGTAACAAGAATCCTATTTGGGGTAAAAAAACCCAATACTCTTTTAATTTTTCAAATTTGGATGTAACTAAAATGCCAACTCCATTTGCTGGTGAAAAAGGATTTACTGATAGCATGCAAATATTAAATACGAGATATGATACATCATTTAAACAGTTAGTTCAAAATATCAAAGATTATCTGTCGCCAGTTCAAAGTTCCTATGTAGCAAATAAAATTAATGCAATGTATGGCAAAACAATTTTTGGAAAGAGTTTTACTGATTTTGACAGTGAATCCGTAGGTTATTGTTCGCTCATTAGGGTGAACGATAGTAAGGTGAGTGACGAGCCTAATGATGTTGATGCCTATGCTAACTTAGATATTTATGCTGCTTGTGTTAAACGTAAGGTACTAGATAAAAATAATGTTGGAAAATATAGCTACGAATCAGCAGCATTACACGTATCGGTACCCTATATACAAAATACCAAATACGGTAAGCCTTCTGACATTCTAGTTTCAAATATTAATTATAACTCAGATCTTAAGCTAATCACAACCGACATGCCATTGATTAGTCCAGGTAACCAGCGCAAATTTGGAAAATTTATTAATGAAAAGCACAGCGAATATTTTACTGCAGGTGATACGTTTCTGACTATTCGTAATAAACAAATATGCCCATTCGGCGGCTGCCATGAGTATAAAGAAACATTAGGTAAGTTTAGCTTAAAACCTACCACGATTGGGCAGGTCAATTTTAATAAATTGTTTGGCATAAAACGGACGACTGATAAAGAGAACTATAATAAAGAAGATATAGATACTATTATACCGCTATTTGATGAATTTATTACAACTTCAGACAATAATCTTACCCAAGCCAATATGCTTTCGTCACCAGCAGAGTTTATAACCGCTTGGACTGCAAACGCTATTTACGGTTCAATTGATGAAAATGGCTATTTTTTAATAACATATAATGGGAAGATGCTTCTAGGTCAATTAATTTATGAATATCAAGCCTCTATCTCTCCTACTAGACAGCTAAATTCTGGTGGTAAATGGGGCGGGGACACTCTTAAGCAAAGAATAAAATTGAGTTGTATAGATCCAGAGTGTGTAAAAGATGGTAGTGGGAAATTTAGCTGGAAAGATAAAAATGGCGATAACAATAGTATTGAGCTATTGCTAGATCGCAATGTCAGTGGATCTCACCCAGAGATTTCTTATGATTATAAATTAAAAGGGACTCATTGATTATGTCTTACTTTGGGTTATTGAGTCTGTCATAAATTTTATGCTCAAGCCTGATATTAATTAAACACTACATTCTTATTTCAATTTGTCCAGTTTTACGAGTATGGAGCAAAGCCAATTAATGAATTAAATCACTACCTATATTGATATGAAAAAAGCAGCCACTTGGGCTGCTTTTTTCAATTTAGAAAAGTTATTATTTAACTTTTCTAACCAATTTTTCTTTAATCCGTGCAGATTTACCTGAACGATCACGTAAATA
>JAIETT010000307.1 GCA_019744945.1 Burkholderiales bacterium | reverse complement strand
ATTAATTCCACTCTTTAAACGTGATTTACGTTGCGTATCGCGCTGTTTAACAATGGCATCCAAACGACGACGTAACACCACCACTTTATCGGCAATCGCGCGTTTATCCAGTTCAATTTGTTTTTCACCAGGTCCACCAGTCATACCAAAACCACCACGTTGCCGATCTAAGTCTTTCCAACGTCCCACTAAACGAGTGGCTAAATACGACTGTTGAGCTAGTTCAATTTGTAAAATACCCTCATTGCTCGTAACTCGCGCGGCAAAGATATCTAAAATTAACTGAGTCCGATCAACAATACGAATGACCTCCAACTCATTATCCAAATTACGCTCTTGAATCGCCAAGATATTATGATTAATAATTAACGCATCGGGTTCGAGTGCTTCACAAATGGCTTTAATTTCGTCTAATTTACCCCGTCCAACAAATAATTTAGGATCGGCACGCGGACGATTCGCCGTAATAACTTGTTTAATTACATATCCAGCCGACTCAACCAAGGCAATCGCCTCAGCCACGTCTTCTTCAAAATCAGGATTACGGTTGATATTTATCGCAACTATGACGGCACTTAACGGTGCTTTAGACAGTTTATCTCTCATTGATTTTTAGCCAAATTAGCTTCTGTGTCAAAAATATTCGAGACAAAACCACGCGATGGAACAATTGTTGAAATGGCATGTTTATAGATTAATTGATTTACCGTACCCTCACCGTCACGCAAAACAACCACATACTGATCAAAGGATGCTACAACTCCAGACAATTTAATCCCATTGATCAAATAAATCGAAACGCGGATTTGCTCTTTGCGTAAACTATTTAAATACGGATCTTGTAAATTCACTAATTTCGACATTAACTCTCTCCAGAATAACTAATTTAAGGCTAAATTAGGATTAAATAGATGCACCAAGGCTAACGCTATTTAATTTCAAATATAAATATCCGCACAAAAACCTGATCTGACAAAACAAAGTTCCATAGATATTGTATTTCGCTATGGTCGCATCTTGACAGTTTAAAAGTTAAAGCACACAATGGCTTTAACTCATATAACAATTTAATTATAACATATTAATCTTAGTTTAATTTAGCAAAACTACGACCATAAGTAATTTTCACTTAATCCATACTGACAGATGGATCATTGTCAGCAGGCATGGTTTGATTCAACGGCACATTATGCTCATTAGGCAAATTATTATTCATATCACTTTGATAACTCGCACAGGAACTCAACCATAATGCGCTACTAACTAATAAGCTGAACCTAACCAATTTTTTCATAGCATCACCAGTATTAAATATTAAAATTCTTGATTCCAATCAAACACATATCACACAGAAATAAATTCGATTAAGCCCAGCAACTGTAACAATCCTTATTTTTTATAACGAACTGTCGGTTTACTCATTTTTTGTTTTTGTACTAAACCAGGTTTCAAGAAATCATTGCTCTTAGTTTCAAATGGATTATCGCTGTTTTTATATTCAATCCGTAACGGCGTACCAACTAAATCAAAAACCTTTCTAAATGAACGTTCAAGATATTTGGTATAGGCCTGTTGTACAGATAATAGGCTATTGCCATGAATAACCACAATCGGCGGATTTGAACCACCTTGATGCGCATAACGCATTTTAGGTCTGAAATTACCTTTAAAGGTTGGTGGCTGACGATCGACAGCTTCTTTAAGTACCCGAGTTAATTTTGGCGTTGAGAATTTAACAAATGCAGAGGTATAAGCCGCAGCAATCGAATCTAGTAAATCATTAGTACCTTTTTTATATAATGCTGAAATATAATTATATTTGGCAAAATCTAAAAAGTGTAGTTTCTCTTTTAAATCTGACTTAATCTTTAGACGTTGATCATCATTCAAATTATCCCATTTATTTATCGCAACCACAATCGATTTACCCGCTTCAAGTGCATAACCAACAATGGTTGCATCTTGTTCGGCAATATCCAAATGCGCATCAAGGACTAAAACTACTACCTGAGCCTCACTAATTGCTTGAATGGCTTTTAGCACCGAAAATTTTTCTAATTTATCGGTAACGCGTCCTTTACGACGAATCCCAGCGGTATCAATAATCGTGTATTTTTGCTCACCGCGTTCAAAATCAATATAAATACTGTCCCGCGTAGTGCCTGCTTCATCGAACACAACCACGCGTTCTTCACCCAAAAGCGTGTTTACCAAGGTTGATTTGCCAACATTCGGACGTCCAACCACGGCAAAAGTAATTTTATCGCCCTGTTCTTCATCCTCAGTTACGTTTTTAAAACTACGTAAAACATCATCAATTAATTTATGCACGCCATCGCCGTGTGTCGCTGAGAGCGGATACATGTTTTCTAAACCCAACTCGTAAAAGTCACTCACCGCGATAATTTTATCAACGCCCTCAACTTTATTGATCGCCACATAAATTGGCTTATTCAGTTGACGGAGTTTATTGGCAATTATGCGATCTTGTGGTGTCATTCCACCACGACCATCAACCATAAAGATAACCGCATCAGCTTCATAAGTCGCTTGCTCAGATTGGCGCGCCATTTCAAACATAACACCATTATCAATTAGTGGCTCAAAACCACCTGTATCAACTAAAATATACGGCTTATGCCCAACGCGACCAATGCCATAATGACGGTCACGAGTTAAACCAGGGAAATCAGCGACCAAAGCATCACGGCTACGGGTCAGGCGATTAAATAACGTTGATTTGCCAACATTTGGTCTTCCGACCAATGCTATTGTAGGCTTCATATAATTCCTTAATAATTTTTAATTTGTACTATGTAACCATTTGCTGATTGATAAATGACACCATTATCACGCACTAAAGGCTGTGATACGCCATACAGCAAGGAAGTTCCAACACGAGCCATTTCATGGCCATCATTGCGATTAAACATATGCACATAACCATCATTATCAACAATGAGGACTCCATTCCCTTCCAATGCAGGTGTGCTAAGTTTTCTATATTGTAAAGTTTTATTCTGCCAAACTTGTCCACCAGTATTTTTATCAAAGGCATAGACAATCCCATCTTGTGAGACGGCATACACATTTTGTTCATCAACAACTAAACCAAAGGTGGTATTGAATTTTTTTTGCCAAATAATATTACTTGACAAGGCATCCAAACACGCAATTTTGCCATTATAGGTTGCAACACATAACGTTTTATTATCTAAAACTGGACGCATGCCGATATCGGTAATTTTATCTAGATCGGTTGCTCCTTCAGGAACTGCAATATAATTTTCCCAAATCGGCGTACCGGTGTGCAAATTAATCAAAGCTAATTTACCACCTGGTAAGCCTACTGCCACCACTTCATTCCCAATAATTTGAAAGCTATTTTGTACTCGCAAAGTTAACGCTGGAATTGGTTTTTGATAAACCCATATTGGGCTACCATCAGTTGCACTAAACGCCAAAACCTCGGCATCATTGGTGCGTACAATCACAATATCATTGGTAGCTTGAGGAGCTTCTAGCGCCAGTGTTGGTAATTGTGCCTGCCATTGAACTTTACCTGTCCCCTTATCAACTGCGAGTAAATAACCTTTCTTGGTTGTCACATAAACATATGAACCAGATACCCCAACCCCACTAGCCAACCGTTGATGGGTATTAAATTGACTAATTAAACTACCATCACCTGGATCAAACTTATAAATATAGCCACCACTATCTGCGGTAAAAATGGCATTATCAAAAATGGTTGGCACGAAACTACCCGCCGCGCTATTCTCTAAATCACTAACCGTCCAACCTTGTTGTAAAGTAACCTCATTCTGCACTTTAGGCATCGGTAAAGGTTGTGGTGTGTTATCCGAGGCACAAGAAATCAAAGCACTTGCAAGCACACCAGCGCCGCAGATGGCTAGAGTTTTCTTTAACAATGACTTATCCTCCAATTACATCTAATTTCATCTGAATTGCTTGTTGCGTTGATGGATCATTAGCTGCTTTTTGTAAACCTTCTTTATAGGCATCACGAGCTTTATTTAAGTCACCCATTGCAATATACATATCGCCACGACCTTCATAAAATAAACCATCAAAAGCTAAATCATGTTTAATTTTCAACATCTCACGGGCTTTATCAAATTTTTGTTGATCAATATACACACTGGCTAAACGCAAGGCTGCAATACTTTGTAAGGCTTTATCTTTCGAATTATCTTTAGTCCAAACTAAATATTTTTCGGCTTGAGGGTATTTCTTTTGTCCAAAGGCTAATTTAGCCGCTTGAAGCCCTGCTAAAGGAGCATATTCAGTGGCTGGTAAATCCGCAATTAATTCATCTGCGTCTTTTAAAGCTTTTACCGTGTCATTGGCGGTTATGGCATTGCTAAAATCTAGATAAATCGCCGCAGCTTTCTGAGCTTGATTTTGTTGATGCCAACTATACGCGGTACTACCAATATAACCGAGAATCAGAACGATAACCAAAGTTAATAAATATTTACCCCAATCACGCCAAAAATATTTTACATTCGCGATTTGTTCTTGTTCATTTAAATCAAAATGTGCCATTATTATCCTAAGAATTAAAAAAATTAGTTACATATTGTGATAATTGTGTGTGTGCAATTAGTTCTTGTTTTTGTTCAGCCATCAATTTTAGCACAACTTGATTTAGCTTAACCTCGTTTTCACCAATTACTAGACTTAGCCTAGCTCCATAACTATCGGCTTTTTTAAATTGGGATTTAAAACTACCGCCACCCAGATGTTGAATTACCTTATAACCAAGTGTACGTAATTCTTGCGCCAAATTAAACGCCATCTCAGCCGCACCAACTCCATCATTCACAATATAGATGTCACAAGCTGGTTTAATTATCAGTTTATTTTGTGCCTCTAGGCTCAGTAGCAAGCGTTCAAGTCCAATCGCAAAACCAATTGCATAATTTTCTTTGCCGCTTAATTCCGCAACTAAAGGATCATAGCGTCCACCACCACAAACCGTTGATTGTGAACCCAAATCACTACTAACCCATTCAAACACCGAAAGATTGTAGTAATCCAGCCCACGTACTAAGCGTGGATTTTCAACATAAGCAATCTTTAGTGCATCTAAACCAGCTTTCCAACCAGTATAATGCGCTTGCGATTGTTCACCTAAATAAGCTAATAGCTTCGGTGCATTACCTACCAATTCCTGCATTGCGGGATTTTTGGTATCCAAAATCCGTAGTGGATTAGTATGTAAACGACGCTTGGCTTCTTCATCCAATAACTCTTGGTGTTGTTCAAAATAAGCGATCAACGCCTCACGATGTGCTAATCGTTCGTCTTTATTACCCAAACAATTAATCTGCAACTCAACGCCACTCAAACCTAAAATTTGCCATAAATGATTTAACATTAAAATTATTTCACAATCAACATCAGGACCTTTAAAGCCAAGTGCCTCAACACCCAGTTGATGAAATTGACGATAACGTCCTTTTTGTGGACGCTCATGGCGAAACATTGGTCCAATATACCAGAGTTTTTGATTCGCATTATAAAGTAAATTATGTTCAACTACCGCCCGAATCGTGCCTGCTGTTCCCTCTGGACGTAAGGTTAGTGCATCACCATTTAAGCTATCGATAAAGCTATACATTTCTTTTTCAACAATGTCGGTAACTTCACCGATTGAACGCGTAAATAACTGCGTATTTTCCAAAATTGGGGTACGAATATTTTCATAACCATATTGACTTAACCAAACTCTTAATTTATCTTCGAGCCATAACCATTGATAAGATGTCGCAGGTAATAAATCATTCATTCCTTTAACACCAACTATTTTTTGTGCTTTTTCTGCCATTTTATTTTCCGTACTTATTAAGTTTATCTATTTTTACTTTATTATTCATAATGAATTTTAATATCTCGCCATCATTTGTACCAGGAACAATTGGAGTATATTCACATTTACCATCTGGAGAATCCTCTGTATACAATTGTGTTCCTTGTGCTGTGTAATAAACCAAGGATAGCGTGCAACTACTTCTAGCTACAACATTTACTTTGGTTAGAGCTTTAAGCACCACAAACAAGTTCTCTTCTTTACCATCTTTTATATAAGTTCTACATCTTGATATTGATGAATTATTTTCTTTACATCTATTGTAGTAGCTTTGAAAAAATTCTGGACTATTTAAAACAGTAAGTCTTTCCCAAATACCATATTCATGATCATTATATCGAACAACGTCATTTAAATCACTATCAATAGTTTTATTCTGTAAATTATATGTCTCTGCATTAGCTATTGAACAAAAAGAAAGTAAAAACCCAAACATAATTAATATTTTTTTAATACTTTATATTCATTCCATATATTTTTGTTACATATTAAAACTACAAATAATCATTATTATTTTGGGCTATAATTACGCGCGACGTAATTTTCAACAATTACTTGAAACTCTTCGGCAATTAAATCACCTTTCAAGGTCACATTTTTTTGTCCATCAATGAAAACAGGTGCAACTGGTGATTCATCTTTACCCGGTAAGCTAATTCCAATATTGGCTAATTTAGATTCACCTGGTCCATTTACCACACAGCCCATCACAGCAACTTTCATTTCCTCAACCCCAGGATATTGTTGTTTCCATAATGGCATCTGCGCGCGTAAATAATTTTGAATTTTATCAGCCAGTTTTTGGAAATAATCACTGGTGGTACGTCCACAACCAGGACAAGAAGTTACCGTTGGTACAAATGAACGTAAGCCTAAGGACTGTAAAATCTCTTGTGCCACAATTACTTCATTAATGCGACTCTCGCCTGGTTTTGGAGTTAATGATACGCGTATCGTATCCCCAATTCCCTCATTTAAAATCAAGGATAATGCCGCAGTTGAGGCAACGATTCCCTTAGAGCCCATGCCCGCCTCCGTTAAACCTAAATGTAGCGGATAATTACAACGGCTGGCTAAATCACGATAGACTAAAAGTAAATCTTGGACATGACTAACTTTACAGGATAATAAAATTCTATTTTCGGGCAAGCCTAGTTCGAGCGCTTTTTCAGCACTTTGTAGGGCTGATTCAACTAAGGCTTTACGCATCACCGCTTCCAGACTAAGTGGCAGAGCCAAACTTGCATTGCTATCTAACATCGTCGCCAACAACTCTTGATCCAGTGAACCCCAATTGACACCAATTCGCACTGGTTTATCATACTCACGTGCGGTATTAATCATATACGCAAATTGCTCATCGCGCTTAGCACCTTTACCGACATTCCCTGGGTTAATCCGATATTTGGCTAAATATTTGGCACAATCTGGATTTTCGGCTAAAATCTTATGCCCATTAAAGTGAAAATCACCAACTAAAGGCACATTTACGCCCATATCCGCCAAACGCTGACT
>JAIETT010000049.1 GCA_019744945.1 Burkholderiales bacterium | reverse complement strand
TGATTGAGGAAACGCTATCAGTATTAGATGATGAAATTTATGTCGAATTGTACTCAATTTAACATTTAAAGCAATTTTATAATTTATTTAATTTAACCAGGGGTGATGTATTTCACCTCTGGTGAAAATACTATTACCTCTCTTTTTTTATGAGGGTATAATTATGTCTAATAACAATAATCAAACTGGAGCTCCTATGCAATTAACAATTACACAAGATAAACTTGTTGATTTACTTTTGCATGCGGCCACACGCGAGGATATTGCGCGATTGGATGCGAAAATAGATAGCAAATTTACTGAGCTAGATTCTAAGATAAGTAATCTTGATTCTAAGTTTGAAGCAAAATTTGATAAACTTGATGCCAAGATAGACAAATTAACATGGCTTATCATTGGATCGATACTGGTGCCAATTCTATTGCACTTTATACATTAAACTTAAATTTATACTCTTCTGAGTATTCATAATTTAGGTAGTTATTGAAGATTAAGTTCTTTGTTCTTAACACTTCCAAAAACACCCTTTTTAGGGTGTTTTTTTATTCTCCCTCAAAATAATTTAAAATTTTTGAATAATTTTAAATTGAGATTACATATTATCTATTATGTAACTAAAACCCAATGGGATTGCTTCGGTAATCCCATTGGGATTATCATGCGATTTCTTATATTTAAGGAATTATTATGAGAGTATCAATAGCTAAACTAAATGACTTTATTGATTGTACTGGTGGACCTTATAGGATTGACCGAAATAGTTATTCAACTAAATTCAGTTATGGAAAATCCTTTAAATATAGGCTTATTCGTATTAATCTGTATGGCGGTGCTGATGTTTTAATAAACGAATCTAATACATTAATAGATTTAATAAAAGAGGTACACTTCTTTGCTAAATTTCATAAAAAAGAAGATTCCAAAGATTGCCAAAATCAACAATTAAATTTGCACTAAATAAAATTTAGTGAATTAACTGGCTATTTATTTCGCTACTATCAACACTTGTCAAAAGCACCCTTATTAGGGTGTTTTTTATTTTACGTCAAAAATAGTTTAAAATATTTGAACAATTTTAGAATGAGATTACATATCATCTATTATGTAACTAAAACCCAACGGGATTGCTTCGGTGATCCCATTGGGATTATCATGCGATTTCTTTATTTAAGGAATTATCATGTTTAAACTATTATTAAAAAGTATTCTCTTTAGCCCATTATTTAGTCGAGGACCTGATTATGGTTTTTCTAAAACAGCTAATGAAGAACTACTATTAAAAATTTGTAATATTCTTGCTTCATTAAGAGTACTCAAAGCAATTCGAACAAGTGGATGTTGTAATTCATGGGGTTATTGTCCTGGTGATGAAGCTCCATATATTAACTTCTATTTTTGTAATAAAAACGTATTTGGATGTAATGATCCAGACGGTGAATGGGAGTCATATTATGAAGACTACAATAATGTAGTTCCGTTTTAATAAGACAACCAATATAAATTAAATTTAACCAGAGGTGGTTTTTCACCTCTGGTGAATTACTGCCTCATTTTTATGAGGTATTAACTATGAAACTTTATATTTCTCCAAGCATGGCTGATTTATTATTAGCTCCTGGCTCAAGAGGTGATATTGAGGGTGCGCTTTTGGCTGGTTTGTTAAATATTGCTATTATTGGCTTAGGCTTTTTAGCATACAAACACATTAACCACAGCGTTAAATTTAAACTATTCTTGAGTAAAGTTAAGCATCGCTTTTATTTTATCCGTAAGGAGAGAATATGAAGATACTGATGTTTATGCTTAAATCTCTTTTTAATAAAGAGGTTTATTTCGATATTCTTTGCGATCTAAGAACTATTTGTGTTGCAATTTTAGTCGTCGGTGGTGCATCTAGGTTTTTCGGGATCCACAATCAGCGCTATGTTATAATTGCTGCATTCATTGGTTGGGTAGTTTGTAACATATTAGGCAATTACTTGAGAAAGAAAATAAAATGATTATACTTTATATACTTTTAGGCGTTATATCTGTCATGTTTTCTGTTTTAGCTTTCGGCAGTAGAAAAAATCTACTTGAAGGTGGCTGGGATGAAGAAATGATTGATGAAGTAAAGAAATTCTTCCATACAAATAATTTTAAAAATAATCAAAAATCAGTAAAATGATTTTGTTATATTTGCGGTTAGGGACAACTTTTTTCACACTACTAAACTATCTAAATAATAAATATCAAAAATAATTCAAAAAAAGTTTAAAATTTTTGAACAATTCTAAAAGCATATTACATATAATGTATTATGTTAATAACAAACTCACTTTGGGACATTTTATATACCCATTGTGGGTGTATAGTGTTCCTTATTCATAAAGGAATCTATCATGTTGAAAATTCAATTAATCGGTAATGCTGGTGATGTAGCTGAACGTCGTTATTTAAAAGATAACTCAGGTAATTTCTTTTTAGAATTACAAGTTGCTGTAAACACTGGATCTAAGGATCGTAAGCGTACCGATTGGATTAAAGTAAATATTAATAACCCTAAATTAATGGCTGTTGCTGAACAATATATAACTAAGGGAACTAAGTTATATATTGAAGGTTTTCCTGGCACAGAAGGTTATATTACTAAAGAAGGCAAAGTTGTTTCTCTTCAAAAAGTTTCAGCCTCTACCTTTGAGATATTGAGTTCGTCTAAAGCGACTCCTACTGACTCAAGTTCTGATGATGCTGTTGATCCTACTGGTGATACACACTCTGAAGATACTACTTCTACTGAGGATGATATTCCTCACTTTTAACACCTCCAAAAAACACCCTCTTTAGGGTGTTTTTTTCATGTCAGAGACTAAATTAGCATATTAAAAAAACTCACTGGCTCATTAATCTTAAATATCAATATTTTATGTAAAAAAAGCAAAAATACGCGTTTTCGTTGGTATATTTAATTTTACTGCGCTATAGAATACAGTATTAATGATCATTTCTTAATTGGGAAAACATAATGCTTTTAAAGCTCAACATAAACAGTGATGGCTATAATCAGCTAATAACGATTAAACAGGATCGCAAAGGTGGGTGCTTTGATTTTGGACTATTAGACAATAATGCACAAATTTTCACCTTTAACAATCTGTGTACTTTTGAAAAGTTAATTGATATTTGGATAATGCTATTTTGCTATGGCCATTGCTTGATTGCAATTGATACTCCATTAGAACAGAAAATCAAACAAATATTAGCAAACTGGGTTGATAGAATTAAGGAATATGACCTTGAAGTACAAGCTTAAGTTTAAATTTATACTAATGACATTACTAGTGTTTAAGTCATTTGCAATTGAGCTAACTGAAGTTTTTTCCTTTACTTGTAGCCATTGCTATAACGTTGAAGCTCAAGTTGAACAAGCCTCGATAGCCAAAGGTGTGACGTTTATTCCTGTACCACTTTACGACCAGCAAAAACTAAGTGAAGTTGCGGCAATAAATGCTTATTTTGCAGCTATATCACTAGGTAAGGGTAATTTGTTTAAAAGGGCATACTTTGATGCAATTTTTATTCGTGGTTTAGAAGCTTACTCAAAAGAAGCTTTAATTTACGCACTAAATCAATGTGAACTTAATAATAAGCCATTTTTTGAATTAGCGGGTAGTAAAAAAGTTACCGCAATGGTTAATTATGCGGTTAGTTTAGCTATTAAATATAACGTTACCAGTACACCAACATTTGTGGTGAATGGAACTACATTTTACGAGGGTGAAAATGGTATTCAAGAAATATTTGCTGGTTCTTAGTAGCCTGGCATGCATTAATTTAACTTATGCGGCATGCACAAATTCACAAACTTGTTTAGATGATGGGGTAAATTACTCAAATAGCAATATGGCTGGAGCCGCAAGCAACATTAACAATTCAGTTATTGAGTCAGCGGTTGGTGCCGATCGAATTACCGATGCAAATAGTACCAGAGATTCAATTCAGAACACAATGGGTGGCAATTATAAAAATATTGATGGAATGAATAATGCAGGAAATACGAAAGCTGCAGCATGCCAGGGCAAAACAACTCAGGAATGCAGTGCCTATAACTATTATAACGATCCATTAACTAAACAAGGTCAAGATAGCATCAAAGATGCTGTAAGTATGGCTAGTGATTTAATTAATAAAAAGATCACTGAAAACGTTGAAATTAAAGGTTACTGTGCATCGAACCCTAATGATTCAATTTGTAAAATGTGTGCTAAGGATCCATCTCAAGCAATGTGTCAGGCAGGTAATAAATGTACGACAATTAGTTATAAATCAACTGGAATTGAAACTAAGCACGCTTGTGAAATAATTGGTCAACGCGGCTATGCTTGTAATTCTTGGGTAGATAACGTGATTTCACATTATGACTATGTACCACCAAGTCCAGTCGATGGCACAATTATCAATCAAAACTTCTCATACAGTGCCTGTAATAGAGCTAACGTAAATGGAGTTGTAAGCTTTGTTTTTCATCAGGATAGAACAAAGAATAGCCAAGTAGCTGTATATGCATATGTAGATGGAGAAGGGTTTTATGGTGGCGGTAGCGAGTTGGATCGTAGGCATGCAATATATACCCAGCTTTCACCACTACTAATATCACTTAATAGCTTTTCTGGAGATAACTTAATGGGGCGAGGAAGATACTGGGGTAACGGACATACAGATGCCACAAGTGAACTACACTTGATCAGTAATAATGGTTGTGCTGGTAATACGTGTGTGGTTACATTCAACCAAGTTGTACAAAGTGGTGGTGATGGTGGATGTGGAGTACGCAGTCAAACATTTACTGTTTCATTTGCTAAGCCAACTGTTGGTTATAATAATCTAATTATTGATAATGTCATTTGGAAAGATAATTGTGCTCAATAATAAACTCAAGCTACCTATAAACTGGTTTTCATTAATGGCAATAAGCGCTATTTTATGGAGTATTTATGCAACCAGTCAACCAAGCATTCAGTTAGAGAGTGCTAATCTGATAAAAAGCTGTGATTCAAATAATAAACCTGAGGTTTTTAATCTCAAGTTCATAAATACAACCAAAACAGAGTCATTGACAATACAAAATAAACCTTGTGCGTCCACCGCGACTAAACCAATTAGTCAAATTAATACTATTTAATATCGGAGATTTTAATGAACATTAAACTTAATAAGCGTATAAAAGCAATAAAACAGCTTGGATTGATTAGTTGTTTGCTAATTTCATGTAGCGCAGTATTTGCTGCATCAGCTCCCGCACCAACCCTACAGCCAACTAAACCAGTTGGAAATGGATCAAATGTTATTATTAAATTTGTTAATAAAAACATTCAAATGACGTTTACCAATAAAAATTCTGAACCGGCAGTTATTACTCAGATTAATCAATATGTAAATAATTGGGTAGCTTGTGCAAGTTCAAATAGTTCATACCTTATACAACCAGAGTCAACGTTAACCCTCTTTCCATTCACCATCCCAGATATGAGTAATTGTTTTACGCAAGTACATTTATTTAAGCGCTATGCAGATGGTACCTATCCAAGTGTCCTTGGATTATATGACGTTGATAACGTGTTTAAAACCCCCAATTATCTATCTGATTGGGGAGCATACGTTTTAACTCCAGTTGCATTTAGAGTTACATATTCAGTTGGTAAAATTAATAGCCAAATTGGAATTATTAAATATTTTGCGTATAAAATCAATGAATAAACTTATCTTGTTTTTTAGCATTATGATTTTATCATTTGCTCAAAATTGCTTTGCCGCAACTCAATCATGTAGTGAAGCTAGTTCTGTCTGCGTGGATAATTCACCATATAAATATTTTAATGGTGTTGCGATAACTATGGCGCAAGCTGGCGTTTCATGTTGGAAATATGACAAAACTTATAATTGCCCGCTAGTTGATGGATGCAAGCAATGGCTTGATCAAGGGTGCGTTGTTGATATAGCTAAAAGTGTCTGTACTGAAAAAGACGCTGCAGGTAAATGCAAAAGCTGGACCAAAGAAGTTGTTTGCTCGTCTGGTTCTCAAAATACGATGATAGCTTGTGGAAATGACATATGTAAGCCAGCTGCAGATGGTTCGCAAACTACTTGTTATAAAGCAGATCCAACTACTGACACTGACTTTGGTTCAGCAATGGCAGCGCTTGAGATGGCTAATGAAATGGGCACTATGAAAAATTGTTACGATAAGACAACAGGGCTAAAATGCCAGATGTCAGATCCTAATGATCCAAGTAAAGGCGTCAATGCTAACTGTGAATGTCTATTTTTTCAGGGTAAATTCATGACGTATAAAGATAGCTGGCTGTTATGGGCATCTGCTACAGGAGCCGATAATTGTATGATTGGTAACACTGCCACGTTTTGCGGAAGAGTTGCTGATGAAGCCAGTAATAACGGTCGTCAATCATCAAATCCACGTCAAGCATTACAAACTAACAATAATATGTTAGCAGCAGCGGCTCCTTTACCTCAGAGAAATATCGATGTTTGGAGCGATAAAGGCCAAGTTAATTCTAGTCTTACAGGTGATAAAAATACTACAGGTATTCGTGGTGGAGGTAATCAATATGTATATAGTTTTGCCAGCTCAAATAAAGGCTTTGATGACGGTGGTCAAAATGTCTCAGGAACAACAGATAATTGGGCTGCAACAAATCAACAAAATGCTAATTTACAAATTGCTGCTAGTAGCAGTGATCAAATTATAGATCAAGATAACCCCAATGCTCAAAATAATACAATACATTGGAATAATGGTGGTAGCCAAACGGCTCAAGGCAGCACCGCTAAAACGGATGGAACCATGAAAGTTGTTGGTGATGCAATGAAAATGGTTGGCGATGTTATGGATTTTACTAGTGCCTTCTCCCAAGCCTGCAGTCCTGAAGATAGTCAAAAAATGATCCAAGTTGGTAAGCATCATTGTTTATTTGACTATGGCGGAGTTCCTGGACCAGAAACGAATCAATGGGTGCTTTATAGTTATGGCGATAAAGAGCGCTGGGATCTGCAACATTGCGGAAGTCAAATGACATTCTGGGGTTCAACCACAGCCTGTCCTGTTGGCTACGCAAATGAACTTAATTGCAAAAATAAAATTGAATGTTTATTTGATCCAAGCCAATGTGAGTCAGATTATTGTTATCGCCAACACTTAGGTGGCGCTGGTGGTCAGGCGTGTGGAGGAATAACTGGTGGTAATAATGTAATTTGGAAGGGCAATGTTAATTGCTGTTTTACTTCTACCATCTCAAAAATTATTACAAAGGCGGCTTTTTATCAACACGTTGGTGGCAGACCTAGCTTATTAAATATTAGAAATAATGTTGCTATATACAAAGGTCTTGAAGTTTGTACGGTTCAAGTTCTTGCTACGGGTTTATGTA
>JAIETT010000249.1 GCA_019744945.1 Burkholderiales bacterium | reverse complement strand
GTTGGATCAATTACAATTGCATTTTGCTCATCATGAATTAGCCAAATATAATTATCTTGCCCAGATTTAAGGGGTATAACTTGATAATTTAACATGGTCTTTAATTACTCATTGTGATAAATTTAGTATGCAATAATGGAACAATCTCGCCAATTTTATCTGTCGGCACTATCATACTAATATTAATATTACTCGCGCTATACGACAACATTTGAACTTGGGTTGAGGTTGACTGAAATAAATTAAACAACTCTTGCATTAATGAATGTTTATTCATGATTTGCTCACCAACTAACGACACCGTCCCAAAACCTTCAATATAGTCAGTTTTAGCAAATTTATTTAATTCCTGCAACGCGTCATCCAATTTACCAATCGTATCCAAGGTTACCGAAACACTCACCTCAGAAGCTGAAAGCATGTTTACCGAAATATTATTTTTAGCTAATACCGCAAAAATCTTCTGTAAAAAACCTTTAGATAAGAACATATCTGCCGAATAAATATTCAACAATGGCACAGCTTTTTTCCAAGTTACCGATTTAACCGTTCCATCGCTATTATCCGCAGCATGCGCAATTATAGTACCTACATTATCGATATTAAAGGTATTCAAAACGCGCACAGGAATATCCGCGCGCACAGCGGGTTGAATGGTTCGTGGATGTAAAACTTTGGCACCAAACATCGCCAACTCTGCAGCCTCCTGATAAGATAACTGCTTTAATAGCTTCGCATCTTTAATTACGCGTGGATCTGCCGAATAAACACCATTAACATCGGTCCAAATTTGAATTTCTTCACTTTGCACGGCATAACCGATAATTGCCGCTGAGTAATCTGAGCCACCGCGCCCTAAAATCGTCGTCTCACCAGCCGTATTAGCACCAATAAACCCAGTTACAATTGGCACCACACCTTGTTCGATTAATGGCAATAAAGTTTTTTTGCAGGCCTTTTTAGTTGCGGCATCAATAAAATCTGCGCCACCAAATTGCTTAGTGGTAATAATACAACTCGTCGCTAAGACTTGTTTGGCATTCACGCCATTGCTAATTAAAAATAAACTGATTAGTGCTGAAGAAATTTTTTCACCAAATGAAACTACACTATCATGCAGTTGAAGCTGATTCACTAAACCATGTCCATGGAGCAATTCACGCAACTGATCCAAATAATCATGGACTAATTTAAAGGCGCTAGTTTGCAAATCCATGTTTGCGGCAAAAATAGTTTTAATCCACACATCATGTTTCATAAAAATTTGCTCGAACAAATCTTCTTGTTCATAATCTAAAATTGTGTGGCTTAATTTTACCAATAAATCGGTAATCCCACTTAAAGCCGATACCACCAAAATTGGTTGTCGATTTAATTCACGCTGAACTAAAGTATTAATCGCAGCAACACTGTCAGGTTTAGTTACCGAGGTGCCACCAAATTTCATTACTAACATTTATCATCCTTCTCTTTTATGCTTTGATATAACTCAAAAATATGAGCTTTATTGTGATCTTAATTAATTAGCTTAATTTATCCAGTCGTTATTTTAACGCAAAATATTAACTGGTGTGATGGATATGCATTTAGTGTCGTTATAGTTTGATTTGACTAGGTGCTTGTAATCCAAAAGAATTTGGATTTACAAGATGGTGGGGCGTGTCAGATTCGAACTGACGACCAACGGATTAAGAGTCCGCTGCTCTACCAACTGAGCTAACACCCCAATAAAGAAAATAGTGATTTCAAGCCTATTTAGAATAAGCAAGACAAAATTCTAACATACCTCAAAGCCAATTAATAAATTACTTTCTTGAGCAAAGATGGTTTTAAAATTAATTTACCTTATTTAAAATCAAACCTATTTAAAATCATGTTGAGTATTGCCTGATAAATTTAGAACAGACGTTAAACAAAATTATATTAAGCTAAGCACTTAAAAATAAAAGATCTTAATTATTCATTTAGTTAATAACTATAATTTGACAAAATATTAAGAACCACTGGTTGTAGTTGGTTGTGCTATAAATTACAGTACAATTTTATGCATTAATACAGTCTCAACATGAAGGTTTTATTCTTTGCAGCTACATTAATTATTGTAACATTATCAGATGGTTACCATAATTAAGCTTAACAGCAACCATCATAAAAAGTGAATTTAATCATTTATAAAATCTGTTATTTTATGTTAAGATGCAGCGCTTTAAGACAGGTGACCATTATGCAAGCACAAAATGCCTTGCTATTTAACAGGAGATACAACAATAAAAAAACTACTTTTCTTCATATTTATTATTTCAAGTTTCTACTGCATTGCTGAAAACATGGACGCTACAGAATCTAGCAATGAATCTCAAAATCAATACAAGCTGCTTGCAGATGAATACCAACAGAAAGCAAATTATTATAAAGGTCTATCTGGAATTTACGAATCTCAGCCCACAAGTAACAAGTTACTAACAGATTTAGCACAACCTAAAAAGGAAAACGAATATAATCCTTGGCAAGGATCATTATTTGGAGTTGGTGGTGGAAATGTAACTGGTGATTCTGCAAATACTAACTTTAGTGGTAATTTTATTTTAAATTACAAGCAACTAGAAAGTAGTACTGGCTGGAATTCAAATAGTATTGGGCAATATGATTACTTATCTGCCCAAGGCAGCTCTAATAAAAAAAATCGACTATACTTACAACAAAATAACTCCTACATGTATGATAAATTCAATGGTCTGTTTGGTCAGGTTTCGTATTTAAATGATGCTAATGATGGTTATAACTATGTTTGGAATGAAAATATTGGTTATCAACTTCAACTTTTTAACAATGATGACATGAACCTATTACTAAACGTTGGGCCAGGTCTACAACAAAGAGAATTGACCACAGGCATAGGGAACGAGACAAAACCTCAATGGTTAACTCAAGCTACGTATAACCTTCGTATAAATGATTTATTAACTTTCTATGAACAATTGCAAAATACGGCAACTGCAACAAATAATACAACTTATTCAATCTCACAAATTAATTTGCTAGTCGGCAATGGATTTTCTATTGGCATCAACTATCAAATTACCTACAATACGCAAGCTCCACATGGTAAGTCAGCAACAACAACCATTACAAGTTTTCAAGTAAACTATGGAATTTACTAAATAAAAAAATGGCACATTTCATAACTGATCGTATGGCTATATCTAGTTTTACATAGATAGGCCATAAACTTGGTGTAATTTTTCTTGTATTTTAAATTACCAACCAACAACTGCATGTATCCACCTAATTTAATTATCTTTTCCAATGTAGGATTTCTTGCCAAGATGATTTCATTGCAAACTGCAGCTGAATACTTTATGACCTTCACTCTTAAACTCAGAAAATAGCTACAGTTTTGCAAAATCTCAAAATAGCTCGTTATGCTATAATCTTGAGTTTGAATGATTGTATTTATGGAAGCCACACACGATGCTAGAAATTGAACACATTAATGAAATAGGTAATTTATGTATAACTCTAAACCAACAACTGAGTGAATTACGGGGGTTTCTTTGACTATAGTGGTAAAAAAACTCAACTAGAACAAATTGAAATTGAATTAGAAAATCCAGAAATTTGGAATAATCAAGATAATGCTCAAGAACTCAGTCGCAAGAAAAAACAACTCGAAACAGTGGTTAACAGCCTAGACAATCTAGGGAACAACATCGCATCATGTAAAGAACTTTTTGACATGGCACGTGCAGAAAACGATGAAGACACCATCTTGATGGTCGAAAGCGATATTAATCTAGCTAAAACCGAATTAGATAAATTAGAATTCCGCAGAATGTTCTCACATCCAATGGATCCAAATAATTGCTTTGTCGATATTCAAGCCGGCAGTGGTGGAACCGAGGCACAAGATTGGGCAGATATGTTATTTAGAATGTATCTTCGCTACTCAGATCGTAAAGGGTTTAGCGCCGAAATTCTTGAAGAACAATCTGGTGAAGTTGCTGGAATTAAAAATGCCACTATTAAAATCTCTGGTGACTACGCATTTGGTTATTTAAGAACCGAAACTGGTGTACATCGTCTGGTACGCAATTCACCATTTGACTCAAATAATAAACGCCATACTTCCTTTGCCAGCGTCTTTGTTTATCCCGAAGTTGATGATGACATTGAAATTGAAATTAACCCCGCCGATCTAAGAACCGATACCTACCGTGCACAAGGTGCTGGTGGTCAACATATTAATAAAACCGATTCAGCGGTACGGATTACGCATATTCCGACCAATACCGTAGTTCAATGCCAAAATGATCGCTCGCAACACAAAAATCGTGCCGAAGCAATGAAGATGTTAAAAGCTAAATTATATGAATTAGAATTACGCAAAAAAGATAATGAAAAGCAAAAACTTGAAGATAGTAAAACTGATATTGGGTGGGGACATCAGATCCGTTCTTACGTTTTTGATCAATCGCGAATCAAGGATTTACGTACCAATGTTGAAATTGGCAATATTCGTGGCGTAATGGATGGCGATTTAGATCCATTTATCGAAATGAGTCTAAAGCAAGGGGTTTAATCAAATACTTCTCGCGCTAATTAAGTTCATTGATTGTTAATACCAAAATTTAATCGATTTATAAAATCTTAACAACAATATAACTCTTTATAATTAAGCAATGGTAGCGCCGCTAACTAGTAGTTGTGCTCTACTTTTACTCTGAATACTATCTAAGGTAAGAGATGAAATCTAAACATAAGCGTATTCGCACCGTCTTAGCATTAACGCCATTAGCTTTGATACTAAGTGGATGCCCGTCACTGGTAACTATGTTGCCATCCATGGTTCCATCAATGGTCCCAAGCGTCAATCTAAATAACGTCAATGTCAATAACAATCAAATCAGTTGTTATGCTGGTGGTTGGTTTAGCTCGGGGTATTGTTCAATTCCATTGAGTAATTTCATTGGAATTAGTAGCCACTATGCCGACCCATATAATGTCAATTTACTACTTAATTACGATGTAAATAATCAACAATTTTTCTTCGACAATATAGACCAGAGCGCAACCATTGATAAATTAAATCAAAATTTTTTAAGCTCTTATCCAAATGCAAACCAATTTGCTGCACTTCCAGATAAAGTTCAAAGTTTATATATCAAAATGAAAGAAGAATATATACCAAAACAAGATTACGCTAATCTGTATAAAGGTTACATTTATATTTACACAATTAGCGCACTGCATTTTGCAACCGCACCCTGTGATGAATCAATGCCATTATTAAGCAACAAGAAAATATCTATTGAAAGCTATCAACAGCAAATAATGTTACATAAGGCCTTTGCTATGCAGTATAGCAATGCGGTACTACATTATGTTGCTGGTGAATTAAGTAGTCAGTATAATGATGAGACCAAATTATACAATTCAGTTTACAGCAAAATTCTAACTTTAAATCCATATCAATTACAAAATATGGCTCAAAGTCTCTACTCACGCATAAACGCGTTTACTCCTGCTTTTAACGCTTCTTTTTATACTCTTGAAGGTGTAAGTTTTGGTGATTTAGGTAAATTCTCGTGTACTCCAACTGGCAACATTTGGTCGCGTTACGGCTATCCATTCTTTGGAAGTAATATTTCTGGAATTGATATGCGCGTGCAATTCAAACAACATGAAGTTTTAACCCAATATGATGATGCTGAAATTGCTATAATCAAGAATTAATTATCCTCAGCGACTAGATTTTTGCGCCAAAATGATGAATCATCAAATTGGCGCTAACTTTACCTAATTATTTCCAAATTAAGAGCATCGACAGGTTGGCGCATAAACTCATACTATAAATAACGTACCTAACATTGCTCAACAAATCCTCACACTAACTAGTAAAGAATATGTTAAATTAGCTCCTGTTTCTTCAATTAATTTAACTGACACATTACAAAAGGTTATATTCATGAGCCAGACTCCTGCACCAGCCAAGAAAGCCAAATTTATTGCCATGCCTGACACTCTCGTGATTTTATTCGGGGTGGTTTTTCTCGTCTATCTGTTTAGTTTTTTTGTGCCTGCTGGAAAATTTGATACTCATAAAGTTAGCTATCAAGCCGACGGAGTGACTAAATCGCGCACGGTTGTAATTGCCAATAGTTATCAAATTCAAAAAGATAGCGCTGGCAACGTTATTTATAATCCACCGAGTATTTTTGCTACCGATGGCAATCCTGGTTTTTTAAATTTTGTCTATGATGGTATAACGTCTGGTGATCGTAATGGTGGTGCGGTTGGCGTAATGGCCTTTATTTTAATAATTGGTGGAGCCTTTGGAATTATTATGCGCACAGGTGTCATTGAGGCTGGAATGCTAAAATTAATCACGCGCATGAAACATCGCCAAATCCTCATTCTCCCAGTAATGGTATTACTTTTCTCGATTGGTGGCGCTGTTTTTGGCATGGGCGAGGAAGCCATTGCCTTTGCCTTAATCTTAGCACCAATGATGGTTGCCATGGGCTATGACGCATTAACTGGTGTACTCGTGTCGTACTTAGCCACGCAAGTAGGTTTCGCAACTTCATGGATGAATCCATTTTCGGTTGCAATAGCTCAAGGAATTGCCAATGTTCCTGTATTATCTGGTTCAATGTTTCGCATTGGAATGTGGGCCGTCTTTACCGCTGCGCTCATGATTTATAGCGTTGTTTATGCGCGTTCAATTCAAAAAAATCCACGCAAATCATTAAGCTATGCAAGTGATAACCATTTTCGCGAACAACTAGCTGAAGTTGATGCCAAACAACATTTTGGGATCGCATCATGGTCAATTTTAGCGGTGTTATTTTTAGGCATGATCTGGGTAGTTTATGGCGTCGTTGAAAAAGCCTACTACATCCCAGAAATTGCCACCCAATTCTTCACTATGGGATTAATTATTGGAGTAATCGCAGTAATTAGCAAAACCAACCCAATGACCTTAAATAGCCTAGCCAAAGCGTTTAAAATTGGAGCAGGAGACTTATTACCTGCTGCGCTAATCGTTGGAATGGCACATGGAATTATTTTAATGATGGGTGGTTCTGATCCAACCTCATTTACCATGCTAAATACCGTCTTACATTCATCGGCGAATCTACTTAGCGGTTTAAATGAATATGTTTCAACCATCGCGATGTTCTTGTTTCAATCCATCTTTAATATTTTTGTAACCTCAGGCTCAGGACAAGCCGCGCTCACCATGCCATTAATGGCACCACTCTCGGATTTAGTTGGGGTTGGTCGCCAGATTGCGGTATTAGCCTTCCAACTCGGTGACGGTTGGACACATTGCATTATGCCGACCTCTGCCGCATTAATGGGAACTTTGGGTGTTGCACGAGTTGAATATGGTGTATGGGTTAAATTTATTCTAAAATTCTATCTATTTTTAATGCTGCTCAG
>JAIETT010000098.1 GCA_019744945.1 Burkholderiales bacterium | reverse complement strand
AAAAATATTCTTATGATCGGTCCAACAGGCGTAGGTAAAACTGAAATTGCGCGGCGTTTAGCTAAATTAGCTGGAGCGCCATTTATTAAGGTTGAAGCGACTAAATTTACTGAAGTTGGCTATGTCGGTAAGGATGTTGATTCAATTATTCGTGATTTGGTTGAGGTTGCGGTAAAGGATGCTCGCGAATTTGAACGTGAAAAAAATCGTGATAAGGCTAAAGTTGCCGCTGAAAATCGTATTTTAGATGTATTATTGCCACCAGCGCGTGATACTTTTGGTGAAGCGGTTACGACGGAGGCGACCCCTGAAAATGCTACCCGCGAACGTTTTCGTGAGATGCTACTTAAGGGTAAATTGGACGATAAAGAGATTGAAGTTGAAGTAACGCAAGCCAAAGCACCATCAGTTCTAATGGGGCCGCCTGGCATGGAAGAGTTAACTAATCAATTGCAGGGGATGTTTGATGGTGCTGGTGAGGGTAAAAAGCGTAAACGTAAACTTAAAGTTGTGGATGCCTATAAATTAGTTCTGGATGAAGAAGCTGGTAAATTGGTTAATGAAGATGATTTGCGCCAATCCGCTTTGCAAAATGTTGAAGAAAATGGAATTGTATTTCTAGATGAAATTGATAAAGTTGCGGTGCGCAGTGGTCAAAGTAGTGCGGATGTCTCACGTTCAGGTGTTCAACGCGATTTGCTACCTTTAGTTGAGGGAACCACAGTATCCACTAAATATGGGATGGTGAAAACCGAGCATATCTTATTTGTCGCATCAGGTGCGTTTCATGTTGCAAAACCATCGGATTTATTACCTGAATTGCAAGGGCGTTTTCCAATTCGTGTGGAATTGAAATCTTTAACTGTTGATGATTTTAAACAGATTTTAACTGAGACGGATGCGAGTTTAACAGAACAATATCAAGCGCTATTAGCTACCGATGGGGTTAATTTGAATTTTACTAGTGATGGTATTTCTAAGATAGCAGAAATTGCTTTTAATGTCAATGAAAAAACCCAAAATATTGGTGCGCGGAGGTTATATACAGTTATCGAACGCTTGCTGGAAGAGCCATTGTTTGATCATGGCGAGCAAACTGAAATTTTAGTTGATGATGCATATGTTACTGGTATTCTTGGTGAAACTGCCAAATCAGAAGACCTGTCACATTATGTTTTGTAAAAATATTTGCTGAGTTAAAAGTTTTGTTGTATAATGCTGCAGTTGTTTTTTAAATTTAATTTAAGGATGGTTATGAAAAAATTAGTTCAAGTTTTATTGTTGTCTTCAGCTTTAGTTGGTGTTGCAAATGCTGAAACGGTGTTTGTTGATGGTAAACCAGTTAACCAACAAATTATTGATCAAGCAATGGCGCAATTGAAAAAAAACCCAATGGCGGCTCAACAAATGTCTAACCCACAATTTAAACAAGAGATGTTACAATCAATTGGTATGCAACAAGCTATTTTAGCTGAAGGTAATGCACAAGGAATTGATAAAACTCCAGCCTATCAAGCTAAATTAACTGAAATTAAGCCAATGATTTATGCTCAAATCATGCAAGAAAAAGCTAATGCACAGCCAATTACTGATGCTCAAGTAAAAGCTAAGTATGATCAAATGAAAGCGGATGCTGCTAAGCAACAACAGTATGATGTTTCGCACATTTTGGTTAAAGATCAAAAAACAGCTAATGATATTGAAGCTCAATTGAAAAAAGGTGCTAAATTTGCAGATCTAGCTAAAAAATACTCAATTGATCCAGGTTCAAAAGCTAATGGTGGTGAGTTAGGTTGGTCTGATGGTTCTAATTATGTACCTGAGTTTACTGCTGCGATTAAAACGTTAAAACAAGGTCAATATACAACTACTCCTGTTAAATCTCAATTTGGCTATCATATCATTCGCTTAAATGGAGTTAAAACTGGTGGCGCTGCTTTCCCTGCTTATGATAAAGTAAAAGATCAAATTAAACAACAAATTCAAATGGAGCGCACTAAAGCTTTCTTTGATAGTATTAAAGCTAAGCATAAAGTTCAAGTTAAATAATAATTAGCATTTGATTATGCTAAAATGGAGGTAAATTTATACCTCCATTTTTTATTGATTTATGGTGAAATTATGCGATTAAATAAGGGCTTCACCATCTGGGAGTTGGTTGTAGTTATGGCGATTGTAGTTATTCTGAGTCGTTTAGCTATTCCAGCTTTTTCAAACTATACTCAGCAACGTCGCAGTGAAGTAATAGCCGCGCAGCTACAGGATGTGATTCAGTATTCACGTGCTGAAGCGCTGCGGCGTGGTGTAACTATAACCATTTGTGGTGCCAATTATACTTCGAATAAAACTTTATATGGTTGTCAAAGTGGCGTAAATGTGAACAATTGGAGCGATGGTGTGTTAAGTTATATTGATAGTGATAGCAGTAGTAGCTACAACACTGGTGAGCGTGTAAAAGCTGCACGCTTTGAAACAGAAACCTTAAGTCCCGCCACGGTAAGTGCGGCTAGCCCAATATTAAGAATCAACCCTGATTCTACGCTTAGTGATGCCAGTGGAAGTGAGTCATGGGTGTTTACGATAACCCAGCAGATTAATGGAGCGAGTCTAGTTTCTAAAGTTAAATTAAATAAATTTGGGAATAGCAGTTTTTGTAAAGTTGGAGCTGCAGGATGTTAAAGACTTTCAAATCTGCAGGGTTTTCATTAATTGAGGTCATGGTGGCAGTTGCTATAGTGAGTGGATTAGGGATGGCAATTTATAAATTACAATTAGTCTCTTTGGCAACTAGTCAGCAAACGATTACTAAACAATTAATGTTGCAATATGCGGATAATTTGGTGAATCAAATGTATGCCCATGAAAATTTTATCGTGGCATCTGGCAGTAATACAGGTTTAGGTTTAATGCCTGGCTATTCAAGTAACTCATCTAATTCGGCATATGTTGAAACTAATTATTCAACTGCCGTTCCACCGACAACTGATTGTAGCACGACTAGTTGTACTGATAATCAATTAGCCAGTTATCTGTTAAATACTTGGAAAACCAATTTAACGACTAAAGCTAATTTGCCGAGTGCTAATATTAAAGCCATTGTGTGTAAGGATTCCGCACTTGGTGTGCCGAGCATGAGTAGTCCGAATTGTAATGGTAGCGGTACACAACTGGTGATTAAAATAGTTTGGCAACCACATAATTATGATGTTGAATCTAGTGCTTTGTTAAGTAGTAATAATTATGTAATGTTACGGGTGCCTGGGCGATGAAAAAAAATGCGGGATTTAATTTAATTGAATTATTGGTAGCATTAACCGTTGCATCAGGGGTGCTTGCATTGATCACCAGCTCGTTTAGCCAACTCTATAGCACGTTTATCTTTAATAATAAGGTATTGAATATTAATCAAGATTTACGTTTAGCCATGCAATTACTCAAAAATGATGTAAATAATGCGGGTGTTTTTGGCAGTTTTAGTTTTCATAATCAAAGCGCCATTTCGACCTATGCGGTTTCAAGTGCGACTACACCAAGTTGCTCTAGTTCAGCGTGGTGTAATTTTGAGTCAACTGGGGTTGGGCTAAAAAGCTTTACCAGCGATGTCGATGGTATTATACCTGGTGGTTATCCTGCACTAGCAAGTGGTTCTGAGATTTTACGTATTCAATATGGTGGAAGTAAAGTAGCTTATTTAGACCCTCGTGATCGGAATGGCTTGGGTTGTGATAGTAGCTATACCTGTACAATTAATAAATGTTTAACGAGTTCGTCGCGTTATTTGAATCGAGCTTATTTTATTAACTCGGGGATTGAGTCGAATGCTTCGAGCTATATGTTAACCAGTGCTAATCGTGCCTATTTACTGAAATTTGCCACTTCTAACGTGTTTACTACTGGTGATGCTAATTTACAGGGTGGTGATTTATTACTTAGTTTCCCAACTAGTTCGGGTTGTCCAGTGGCGGGCGGGGTGAGTCTTCAAATTGAGTCATATATTGCAGGCACGGCGCCAACTTATAATTACACTGCGTATGAGCCTGATATGTTTAGTTTACAGTTGGTTAATTTTTATACGCGCTATTATTTTGTTTTATCTAGTAATGCGAATTATGCGGCTGGATTATATGTGCGAACTCTACAGTCGGATGGTAATTTATCTGCGCCAATGCTTGTTTCTAGTAGTGTGAGCAAATTAACCCTAAATTATATCGTAGATAATTCAGTTATCCTAAATAAAGCCTTGAATGATCAAGCTGCGCGTTTTGCTTATTGTTCAAGTGCGGATATGAGTAATTCTGGTAATACACGTTGTTATAATTTATGGCAAAAAATTGTTGCGGTTAATCTGAGTTTAGTTGGAAGTGGTGCTTCATCTAGCATGAGCAATGATCAAATTTCTGAATCAATGACTGAAACGGTGGGGTGGCGTTGATGAAATCTAAATCTCAAAATGGAATGATTTTAGCGATTGTTTTACTCTGTGTTTCAATTATGGTGTTAATGATTTACGTATTGAGTCAAATTGTGGTGAATCAACAAAAAGCCACCCATAATTATGCGGATATTAAATTGGCTGAAACTTATGCTAAAGCTGCTATGTTTGCTGCTGAATCGCGGGTGTATTATTTTGATGCAGGGCAGTATTCCTTAGCTGGAATTAGCGCGAGTAATGATACGACTAAAAATCTGGAGTCGCCCACTGCGAGTTGCTGTAATTCAACGAGTAGTGCGAATATTATGATTCGGAGGCTTACGGTTCTTAGAAATATGGCAGGTTCGGTGGATTTAACTAGTCTTGGACAAACCTGTAATAATGGGAATGCTTATAAAGGAATTTGTTATAAAGCGATTGGCTATGGAACTGCGATGGTGGCAAGTAACAGCAATTCAGATCAAGCGTGGCAACCATGGACACTAAGTAGCACTGGGGTAGTTAAACCTTGCACCAGTTATACCGCAACTAATACTCCCATGATTGATGATAGTAGCTATCGTTATAGTTGGCGCTATGTGACTGGTGATAGTAGTTTATGCACCGATCCACGCATGATTATTGAACCAATTAGTTTAGATTTTCATGGTAATTATGCGCTAAGTGGCTCACCGCTTTATGAATCGGATACGTTAACTCAGAATAATGCCGCTAAATTTACGTTGTTCAAGGTGGATACCACGAGCAATTCGGTGATGATTTATGCACCGCGAATTTATCGAATTACCGTCGTTGCATTTGGTAAAAATGGAGATACTAAGGTTACCTTGCAAGAATTAGTTTTAATTAATAATTATGATAGTGATTTGCGTTTTAGTGGTGATTTGGCAACTAATTTGACGCAGCGAATTATGCGCATTTCTACGCGCTGGATCCGTTAATGATGAATGTGAGAGTTGAAATGAAAGTTAAATTAGGCTTTACACTCATTGAATTATTGGTTGCGCTTGGTGTTATGGCGGTATTGATGTCACTGGCGGTACCATCGATTCGGGAGCGTAATCAGAAAGTGAATTTGGATACTGCCGCTCAAGTTATGCTAAAAGATTCACAATTTATGGAGAAATGGTATGGGCTGAATGGGCGTTATACCAGCGATAGTGCTGGAACCACTTTTCCGAGCTTGCCTTATGTAATTACGCCAGAGTCGGGGATTGCGCTTTATTATATTTCGCTCAAAGCTGGAAGTACTGATAACGGTAATGGTTATATTTTATTGGGTGAGCCACTGTGCGGTACGGTTCAGGCTAACCTAGGCTGTATTTGTATTGATCAAGATGCGAATGTAATTAAAGGCACTAACAACTCATGTAATAATAGCGGTGGCTTATGTTCGTGCATTAATAGCAGTAGTCTTTCGGCGGCAGTTCAGGCGAGAATAGCCGCGCAACAGTAAGACGAGTTTTTAAACTCTGATGATGGCTTTCAGAGTTTATTTTGAGCTATAAATAAGTTATAGAGGATAATTGTTTTAGCTAGCTGGAGTCTCATTGGCAACAATCAAAGTCACATAACCAACGATGCTTAATTTACGTAAGGTATTTGGAACAATAAAGTGATCACCTTTCTTAATTCCAACTCCATTTATACTCGCAAAACCATCAATTACACTCACCAATAAATATGCCGCACTGAGAGTTAATTCCAAATCACCCGTAACTTCAACTTTTGCAGTTTGGAAGTATTGATTATTGGCAATTGAGGTGAAATATGCATTCGGTCCAATTTTACGTGACTCATTCGTGGCAGATTTTGCATTATGGGGAGCTTTAATTACGGCAAAAGCTTTGTCTAAATGTAGCTCGCGTAAATCACCATGATCATCGCTACGTTCATAATCAAATAAACGATAAGTCATATCCGAGGATTGTTGTACTTCAAGTACTAATGTTCCAGCACCGAGGGCATGGACTGTTCCGGGGGGGACATCAAAGAATTCACCCCGTTTAACTTTGTGGGAAATTAATAATTGACTCCATTGGTTTTGAGCAACTTTTTGTTTAAATTCTTCAATGGTTTTTGCGGTGTGACCATAAATTATTTGTGCATCCCGCGTCGCGTCTAAAATATACCAACATTCGGCTTTACCCATTTCATTTTCAACTAATTGGGCAAATTTATCATCTGGGTGGACTTGAACGCTGAGGTCTTGATTGGCATCGAGGATTTTAACCATTAATGGAAATGGGCGTTTTTTGGTGTTGGCAAATAGTTCTGGATGTTCATTCCAGAGTTGTGATAATGGCATTCCTGCAAATTTCCCACCACGAATTAGAGTTTCGCCTTGCGAATGTGCACTAATTGCCCAGCATTCACCAGTTAAATTACTTGAAATCGGGTAGCCAAAATCAGTTTTTAATTTATTACCACCCCAAATGCGCTCTTTGAAGATGGGTTCTAGAAATAGTAGTGTCATGATAGCAGCTTTCTATATAGCGAAATATTGGTTTAATTGGGGTAGTGTGTAAGTTTTTTAATGTTAAAACTATTAATTAGCGAAATTGAGGCAACTAATAAACAGACTAAGCTAATATAATGATAGCTATGGGTTATTTCTAAAATTGAGCTAGTCCATAATGGCGTAATTCCTGCACCAAAGATATACGCAATATTATAACAAACCGCAACACCCGAGTAACGAACTTGTGTTGGAAATAAATCCGCGAGTAGGGCAAAAAAGAGTCCATTGATTCCAGCTAGGAAGAAAGAAATTATAATTACCCACAGATACAGATTATTAATCGTAGCTAAGCTAATCAGGTTAAAACTAATTCCCGCAAAAATTAAAGCCAATATTATTAGGCTGCCCTGAAGGATTTTGATCGGGTTAATATACTTGGTGAGATAGGCAAAGAGTAATGAAGCCAGTGCCATGGTGATAGCACCCGCTGAGCTAATTCCTGCGGTTTGGCTTAATTCAAAATGAAAATAAGTTACAAATAAATTTGGCAAGAAAACATG
>JAIETT010000104.1 GCA_019744945.1 Burkholderiales bacterium | reverse complement strand
GCTGAAGATGATGGTAAATCATTTGCGATTTTAAAAGTTAAAATTCGTGACAAAATTGTTGCCGATGGCATAGAGGATGTTAATTTTGATATGGCAAATCGCGGTAAGTATCTAAATGCCGCAGAGTTTAATCAAATGACGAGTAGTGAGCAAGCGATTATAGTTGATATGCGTAATCATTATGAATTTGAAGTTGGGCATTTTGATACGGCTCTTGAAGTACCGAGCGAAACTTTTCGTGAACAATTACCAATGGCAATTGAAATGTTAAAAGAGCAGCAAGATAAAAATATTATTATGTATTGTACTGGTGGGATTCGCTGTGAAAAAGCCAGTGCTTGGATGTTGCATAATGGTTTTAAAAATGTTTACCATCTTGAGGGTGGGATTATTAAATATGCGAATGATGTTAAAGCACTCGGTTTAGAGAACAAGTTTTTAGGTAAAAATTTTGTTTTTGATCAGCGCTTTTCCGAAAAAATTGGTGATGAAGTAATCGCACATTGTCACCAGTGTGGTGCGCTTGCCGATACACATACTAATTGCGCCAATATTGCTTGTCATCTGTTATTCATTCAATGTGAGGTATGTAAAACTAAATTTGAAGCTTGTTGCAGTAGCGAATGTCAAGCAATTATTCAACTTAGCGAAGAGCAACAAAAAGCATTACGGCATGGCCAAAAATCTGGTAGTAAAATTTTTAAGCGTCAAGAGTTGACTTTAACAGCAGCACCGAATGAGATAACTGAGGAATAAATAATTTCCTGATAGAGTTTTTGAAAATTAGTAGCCATGTAAATATTGAATATTGCTTTCAAGCGTATCTAAGGTAAACGTTAAATCAACTAACATTGAACTATCAATGTAACCTGTTGAATTAAACATTCCGTTTGGAGCAAAACAATCTTTATTTGAGCTGATTTTTATCTTAAAACTGGTCGCAGATAATTGCTTTAATTTAGCGGTACATGAGTCTTGTGCTATCAAAAAATTTTGTGGTGAGTCAAATTGAAATGTAACAGGCGGAGTTAAACTGCCACCAATCTCATCAATACCATAACCGTCGCTAAGAAATTGATTTTTACTGGAAAGTGCCACAAGTGTGATATTCTGACCATCAGGTGTCACTATTATTTTAACAAAATTTTTATTCTGCGCTGATGCATACAGGCCACTGGATAAATTACCCATCGTTGATGGTTGCGTGCTTGTTAGGGGTGCGGAACTATTTTGAGCAAAAAGCAAGGAACTAAAAATAAGCAAGTAACTGTAAAAATATTTTTTCATGTTGATACCTATTAATTATTTTTGACTCGTAACCGTTATAAAGGTTAATACTTCAGTCTGTCGCTATTTCTTGATTTAGTAACCTACAAACGCGCGTTCTAATTACGTAGCGTGCAGAATTGTACCATAATTTAATTAGTTTAAAAACAGCGAAATTTGACTAAAATATCTATGGTAAAATGAGACCTAAATTTAAACTACAGAAAGATTTAATTTATGAAAATTTTAATTATTGGCAAAGGCGGTCGTGAACATGCACTGGCTTGGAAATTAAGCCAAAATCCACGAATTGAACAAATTTATATTGCTGAGGGTAACGCTGGTTGTGAATTATTAGCCAAAGTTAAAAATATCCCATTAAATCAAATTGATGAATTACTTGATTTTGCCAAACAACACCAAATTAATTTAACTATTGTTGGCAGCGAAGAACTACTAGTCCAAGGTATTGTAGATAAATTCCAAGCTTGTGATTTAAAAATTTTTGGTCCAAACCAACATGCCGCTCAATTAGAGGGTAGTAAAGTATTTGCTAAAGACTTCATGAATAAATATGGTATTAATACTGCCAAACATCAAAGTTTTAGTGATTATGCTGCGGCATTAAAATATCTAGAGCAAATTAATTATCCGATTGTGATTAAAGCTAGCGGATTGGCTGCAGGTAAAGGTGTGGTTATAGCTCAGAATCGGGATGAAGCAGAAGTTGCATTGGCGGATATGTTATTAGAGCAGGTTTTTGGCGCGTCGGGTTGTGAAGTAGTCATTGAAGAATTTTTAGTCGGTGTTGAAGCCTCAATTTTGGCATTTACCGATTGTAATGTAATTCTACCACTAATTAGCGCTAAGGACCATAAGAAAATTGGTGAGGGTGAAACAGGCTTAAATACAGGTGGAATGGGCGTAATTGCACCCAATCCATATGTGACAGATTTAGTTCAGCAACAGTTTATGCAAGAAATTTTAGCACCAACTTTAGCTGGAATTCAAGCAGAACAAATGGATTTTGCTGGCGTGATTTTCTTTGGGGTTATGATTACGCAAAATGGTATTTATTTATTGGAATACAATATGCGCTTAGGTGATCCTGAAACTCAAGCGGTGCTACCATTGTTGGAAAGTGATCTGTTAACTCTTTTTGAAGCGTCAATTGAAAAACGTCTTGAGAAAGTTGAGCTATCTTGGCATTCTGGGGCAACTTGTTGTGTAGTTTTAGCCTCAGGTGGTTATCCAGAAGAGTATGTAAATAATCTACCAATCCATGGAATTAAAGAATTTAATCAAACTGATTGTCAATTATTTACTGCTGGTATCGCACTCCAAGAGCAGCAATTTGTAACTGCTGGTGGTCGAGTCTTAAATATTGTCGCTAAAGGTAATACACCACTTGAGGCGCGTAATAAGGCTTATGCTGCAATTCAAGATATTCAATTTAAAGGTTGTTATTGTCGTAAAGATATTGGTAAAGTAAATTAACTACGTTTATTTGTAATTTGAACACTAATAAAGAGTTAAACTATTAGTGTTGAAAAAGCGCTGTGCTAATGTACACTTGCACAGCGCCTTTCGATAGATCTATTTTTATTATACTTTACGTAATAAATCAATCACTTCAGTGTGCCCATTATCTTCAGCTAATTCAAGGGCGCTGCTTTCATCAATATCACGATGATTTTTATTCGCACCTGCTGCCAATAAAACCGCAACTACCGATGCTTTGCCATGTCGCGCAGCGATTAATAATGGTGTCCTTTCATCCAAGTCGCAATGTTCTAGATTAGCTTTAACACTAATTAACAACTTCACTAAATTAGTTTTACCAGTTAATGCAGCCATACTCAATGCAGTTCTACCAATCTTATTAGCGTGCTCTAAATTTGCACCATGGGTAATTAATATCCGCACAATATTAGATTTACCATATTCTGCCGCTAACATTAGAGCGGTCTCGCCTTTATTATCTGAATGTTCCTTATTGGCGGTGGTGGTTAATAATAAGCGCAGCACATTAGATTTACCATGAATTGCGGCTAAATTAAGCGCGGTTTCGCCATTTTTATCGGTTTGCTCCAGATTGGTTTTATTATCCTGTAATAATATTTTCACCTGCTTTAGTGTTCCATAAACCACAGCATTTATCCAGTTATTTTCAATCACCTTGGGTGGAGTTAATTGCGTGCGCGAAAGACGCGGGGCAATTAGGTGAGCGTTGGTTATTAATTTAACTAATGAATGATCATTTTTTTGTTTTGCTAAATCAAGGGCGGTATTGCCTTCATCATCACTTTGCTTATAATTAGCACCAGATTTAAGCAGTAATTCAACGATTTTAAAATTACCACGCTCTGCGGCTATTTGTAGTGCGGTTCGCAAATGCTGTTCGATATGCTCTAAATCAGCCCCGTTATTGATTAAAAGCTCAACTAAATCTGCTTGATTATACCAAGCTGCAAAAATTAGTGCCGACCAATTATAATCATCAACTGCTTCAAGATTTGCTCCTGCATTAATTAATAGCAGCGCAATGTCTTGGTTACCATCGCGTGCAGCATACATTAATGGCGTCCAGTACGAGCTATTGCAATAATCAGGATTAGCGCCACCATTTAAGAGTATCTCTACCGCATCCGCACGACCATGCGTAGTTGCCCAAATTAAAGTTTTACCACATTCTTCATTATAGCGGCTCATGCTTGCACCCGCATTAACTAGGCGTAATGCAACTTCATGACGATGTTCGATTTCAGCTAAATCTAATGGAGTTAAATTATAAAAATCTAAATGTTCAATATTCGCACCATGTGTTAAAAGCGCCTCTGCTGAGTTAGCTTGATTATAATGTGCTGCTACACTCAGTGGTGTCCAGCCATACTCATCGCTATGCTCTAAATTAGCACCCAAATTTATCAAATGTTGAACCACTGCAACCCGACCATCACGTACAGCATAAAACAATGCTGACCAATTATAGCGATCGTAATGATCAATATTTGCACCTAAGTTTAACAGTAACTCAATTGTCGTCAATTGATTTTTATTCGCCGCATAGAATAATGGAGTCCAACCAACTTTATCACCACGATTAATATTGGCACCAGCCGCGACTAATGCGCTGACGGTATCAAGAAAACCATCGCGTGCAGCATACATCAATACGGTTGTACCCGAAAAATCAGTTTTTTCTAAATTAGCGCCGCGTTTAAGTAATAATTTTAGAACCTCAGTTTGACCTTTCCAGGCTGCAAAAAATAATGCTGTCCAGCCTTGCGTATCACGAATTCTAAAATCTAAGCCTGCATCCAATAATATTTTTGCAACTTCCGTCCAGCCATCGCGCGCTGCATACATTAATCCATTCCAGGTGTTTACATCAGCATGATTTAAATTGGCACCATGCTTAAGGAGCGCACTGACAACTTGAGCATGACCTTTCCAAACAGCAAATAATAATGGTGTCCAACCAAATTTATCTTGATATTCAATATCCGCACCTGCCGCTAGTAATAGTTCAACTATGGCTAATTGTCCATCGCGCGCAGCATAAATTAATGGAGTTAGCCCATAGATATCTTGATGAGCATAGTTGCTTCCAGTGGCTAACAAGAGTTTAACTAATTCAACTTGACCGTTCCAGACGGCAAAATTAAGGGCAACCCAACCATATTCATCGCTTTGTTCAAGATTCGCACCGGCATTTAAAAGAATGCTTAGAACTTCAGGCGTTGAATCTAAACAGGCTAAACTTAATGGTGAGGTATTTTGCGGTGTGATATGATTGATATTCGCACCACGATTAAGATTCTGCACAATTAGTGTCAGATCATTATGTTCAATTGCCAAGCATAAATCATTGTCTAAATCGCTTTGGCTATAATTTTCAGGATGCTCTGCCAGATAATTATCAATTAAAGCTATGATAGTCTGATGACCAAATAATTTAGCCGCCTCACGTGCATTTAAATTCTGCTTATTCTTGAGTTTTAGATTAGCACCAGCTTGAATTAACAATTCTACCGCAGCTATATTACCAGCTGTTGCGGCTTGAATTAGCGCGGTGGTGCCATTTGAATTAGCTTGATTAATGTCAACGCCAGCATTAATTAGGTTAATAAGTTTTAATAAATTATTGGCGCGCGCAGCTTCAATGAATTGGTCTATTTTCTGCATGGTGTATCCTAAAAAATTACCCTGTGATTTTACCACAATTTCTTACTAATTAAATTTGATTAAATCAATTAAATTCTAGCTTTCTGGGTAAAGTAAGTACTTCATGCGAATTAGCTTAAATTGCTGCAAACCTTTTTGCCAAGAGCGCCTAATTTCGCTTTCCGACTCTCCCGCAATTATTTGCTGCCGGAGTAAATCAGTTCCAGCCAATTTAGCAAAAAATGGTGTAAAAAATTTACTTTTATCATGGAATTGCTGATAGCTATCAATTAGATAGCTTAATTGAATTTGAGAGTTTACTTGTTGAAATGCAAAACTTTCAGGCATTTGCAAGTTCCAGCCGTGACAAATTTGACCATTCAGCGGCGGGTTCAATGCACCAATACTCGATTGCGGTTTAAAACTAAATTCACTTTTAAAACCAGGATAACCTAAGACCTGAAAAGGCATTTTCGTCCCACGGCCCACGCTCAATTGAGTTCCTTCAAACCATCCAAGACTTGGATACCAGTAAATTGCCGTCATATTCGGTAAATTTGGCGATGGGCGAACACTAACTTGATATTTGCTTGCATGGGTATAATTGAGCATAGGGATAACAGTCAACTTTAATTGACTAGCCTTGCTTTTTGGCGTTAGATCGAGCCATTTTTCACCAACTAACATTTTAGCGTATTCGCCAATCGTCATGCCATAAACAATTGGAATTGCTTGCATACCAACAAAAGATTTATATTTAGCCTCGAGAATTGGTCCATCAATATACGAAGCATTGGGATTAGGGCGGTCTAAAATAATTAGCGGTTTATGGTTATTTGTTGCAGCTTCCATTAACTTTTGTAATGAAGAAATATAAGTGTAATAGCGTACACCAACATCCTGAATATCAAAAACTATTACATCAACGTTATTTAAATCTTGCGTGGAAGGTTGATCTTTTTTACCGTACAGTGAAATAATTTGCAAATTACTTTCCTCAGAATTTGCAACTTTAGCCCCAGCGTCACTTAAGCCACTAAACCCATGTTCTGGACTGAATATTTTAACAATATTAACATGATGTTGTAGTAGTACCTTAACAATATTTTTTCCGTCAACTTGTGAGGCATTATTCGTAAAAATAGCTACGCGTTGATTGGCTAATAGCGGTAAGTAACTGGCAAAATTAGCATCAGCTGCTTGAAGTGTATTCGCCGCATTGGCGGTAATTAATTGAAGCATTAACGCGATGATTAAGAAAAATTTTTTCATAATTTAGATTCTTTTAGCAGATTAGTCGTTTAAATGAAAGAATAAAGACGTATTTTAACACCATTGGTCAATTAATGTCATATCTGGTTTTCAGCCATTTCACGCAACCAATTATCGCGATGATTTAAGTTAATCATGGTGCAAACTTTATTTATTACTAAAATAAAACTAGAGCCTGTTTGCTTTAAGTGCGGTATACCAACGTAAGGAAGCTGTTTTGGTTTATAATCCTATTTCATATTCTGAAATTGATTTTGATGCATAGTAAATTAAAATTAAAAATATGGAGTTATTATACAGAATAACATAATTATTACATTTTAAATCTGATGGAGCGATAGTAGTATGAAACAATTTATATTTCTTAGTTTACTGGTGTTATTAATTACACAAACTTTTGCAGCATCAAATACTCAGGCAAGTAATAATAGCAGTCAACCAATTATTTTATTAGGCAAAATAAATGACCAATCTCCAGGCGCAGGATCATATGCACCGAGAGTGCCACCACCAATAAACAAGGCATTACAGGAGCAAAACGCTATTTCAGCGATATACGACCAGAAGCAAGAAGAAATTGCAGAGGAAGAAGATTTTGATGAGATGAATGATTTTGGGATGTTTGGTGAACCATTTGGAGGCTATGGAGATATGTATGAAGGTCCAAGCATGATGATTCCTATTGTGCCTGTGAATAATAATAGTTCAAGCATTAATTATGTTAAGCCAAAACCAAAACTAAATGAAAATTATGAAAGTCAACTACCAAATGG
>JAIETT010000035.1 GCA_019744945.1 Burkholderiales bacterium | reverse complement strand
TCTTGCTTATCTCCAGGTACACGAATCATGTCCGCATACGAACACAAAATCACCTCAGCTTGACTCGCTAACCAAATTGCTTGATCAATCCGTGGAATTGGTAACACACAAACTGGGCAACCAGGACCATGAATTAATTTAATATTTTTTGGCAATAGTTGATTAAGCGCATAACGGTGAATGGCATGAGTATGCCCACCACAAAATTCCATCAAGCGATATTGAGTCTCAGGTTGCACCGCCGCATGAATCTGCGCAAAGAGTTTTTTGGCGACCGCAGAATCACGAAATTCGTCAATATACTTCATTTCAAACTTTCCTCTTGATAGCGCTCTTCATCCAGTAATTCTTCAAAATAAGCCAAAGTTTTTTTGGCATCTTCTTCATCCAATTTACTCAGCGCATAACCGACATGCACGATTACATAATCACCAACTTGTACTTCTTCTTGCAATAAAGATAATGAAATTTCTTTTTCAACTCCCGATAAAGAAGTTAAGGCCATTTGATTGTCAAGTAATTTAACAATCTGCGTAGGTATAGCTAAACACATTTACTTTTCTCCATTAATTTAAGTTGTGCACCATACCAAGCCTGCCCAAAGCTGATGCATTCATCATTCATTGGCATTTGATAAGGTACTAATAATTCAATTCCTAAACGTGGCAACTGTTCACTTAACATTGCCAACAGATGACGACTTTGCCAACAACCACCCGAAATGGCAACCTGACGAATTCCATTTAGTGAACAGTGATAAATAATCCATTTTTCAATTAAGGCTGCAATACTACCATAAAATACATTTACCGCCCGATTGAGATCCTTTTCAACCAGACCTATTTTATAGATTCGATTAATTAATAAATTAAAATCGGGTTGACCTTGTTTATTTAAACGCACAAAATCATGCTCAACTACAGGCTTACTAACTAAACTTTCTAAAACCATTGCAGCATGCGCTTCATAATTTGCATAAGTGATAATATTCAATAATCCAGCAACTAGCGAGAAAAAACGCCCAAATGCCCGCGAGACACCAAATTGCTGATTCTCAATTAATTTACCTAAAATTGCAGCTTGCGGCTGACTTGCGAGATGTTCAGGAAGAGCTAAGTTATTTTCTACACAATATGCTAAAGCAATCCGCCATGGTTCGCGTTCCGCAATATCACCACCTGGCACACATAAAGGCACGAGATGCGATACTACTTCAAATTGCAAATTAGCCCGCGTACATTTAATTAATTCACCACCCCACGCCTCACCATCTAAACCGTAACCATAGCCATCTAAAATACAGCCTAGCAGCGTTGGCTGAATTTTTTTACCACAGCTCTCGGCATTACCAATGGTCGCAGCGAAATGGGCAAAATGATGTTGCAACTGAATGTGCTCAACTCCGAGTTGTTGTGCATATTGCGTTACAAAAAAATCTGGATGTGTATCACTGACAATTAATTCAGGTTTAAAATTAAACACCTGATCAAAATGAGCCAAAACTTGTTTAAAATATTTAACCGTATGCTCAGAGCTCATATCACCCAAATATTGTGAGGTAAAGGCTTTGTTGCCGCGTGTAAAAGTCAAGGTATTTTTTAACTGAGCGCCGAGACCCAAAACTTGTGGCAGCGGATATGAGAAATAATATGGTTTAGGCGCAAAGCCCCGTGCGCGACGCAATAATACATCATGCTTACCGCAATTCATCATTACCGAATCATCGCTTTTCATGACAATATCGCGATTATAACTAACCACCACATCGGCAATTGCGTTCAATTGCTCTTGCGCCTCAAGATTATCGCTAATGATGGTACCACCCGAGAAATTAGCACTGGTCACCACAAGCACAATATCCTGAGCTTTGCTTAACCATTCCCCACTAGGGCTTCCCAATAAGTAATAAAATAATAAATAATGAATTGGACTGTTGGGTAGCATAAAACCCAGCGTCGCTAAATCAGGTGCAACTTCTTTGGCCACACTAGAGCGATTTTTTTTGGCTAATAACACAATTGGCGCAGCCGTTGATTCAAGCAAACCAGCGTCGTGTTCAGAAACTTGAGCATAAAAATGCCGGATTGAAGTGACATTTAGTGCCATTAGCGCAAAAGGTTTTGACGAGCGTTTCTTACGTTGACGCAATTGTTGTAGGGTTGCAGAATTTTTAGCATCGGCGAGTAAGGCATAACCTCCAACGCCTTTCAAAGCCACTATCTTACCTAAACGCAAAGATTCAGCCACCTCCGCAAGTTCAGCATTTAATTGCGGCCCACAGCTTGGGCATGCAGTTGCCTGTGCATGATAGCGACGATTGCTAGAATCGGTGTATTCAGCACAACAACTTTCGCACAGCGGAAAATTTGCAAGGGCGGTCAATGGTCGATCGTAAGGTAACCCGCGAATCACACTATAACGCGGTCCGCAATTAGTACAATTGGTAAAGGGGTATAAATAATATTTGCTGTTTGGGTCAAAAAGTTCACCCAAACAATCTTGGCAAAGATAGCTATCTGGTGGCATAATCGTGTCATTAACTGCGCCCGCCGAACTAGGCAAAATCGTAAAACTAGTTAATTCATAATCTAAGCAAATTTGCTGAATTTCAACTGAGTCAAGGCTCGCTAAGCGCGGTAAATCATCTTCAAGTTTATGCATAAAAACTTGGGCATCTGGTGTATTGATTACTACTTCGACACCCAATGAAGTATTTTTTACCCAGCCGTATAAGCCTAATTGTTGCGCTACTTTATATACAGTTGGACGAAAACCGACACCCTGCACCAAACCATTAATCAATAATTTACTAACTGTAACCCCTGATTGCATATATTTCTAACTTAAATAGGCTTTAGCTGAATGCAACCAATTAATCCACGCATCAAATCCTTGTCCATTGCTTGCTGAGACTTGCAAAATTTTAGCCTTAGAGTTAATTTTACGAATATTTGCTTCACAAGCATTAATATCAAATTTAAGATAAGGTAACAAATCTACTTTAGTTATAATTACTAAGTCGGCACCAAAGAACATATCGGGATATTTCAATGGCTTATCTTCACCCTCAGTTACCGATATTAATACGACTTTAGCATGTTCACCTAAATCAAATAATGCTGGACAAATTAAATTACCGACATTTTCAATAAACACAAAACTGTTGTCTTTAATCACTAAATGTTCAAGCGCATGCCCAACCATATGTCCATCTAAATGACAGGCTTTACCAGTTTGAATTTGATAAGCTTCTGCCCCAGCATTCCGAATCCGATTCGCATCTAACTCAGTATGTTGATCACCCTCAATTACATAAATTGGGTGAGTACTACTCATTAATTTAATCGTTTCCTCAAGCAAGGTTGTTTTGCCTGAGCCTGGACTCGATAAAAAATTAACCGCTAAAGCTTGATGAGCTTGAAAAAATGAACGATTTTGCGCTGCAAATTTATTATTTTCAGCAAGAATTTCACTCTCTAAATTAACAACGTCATGATTGGCGTGATGATGATCATGAGCATCATGTTGATGATTGTCGTCATGCGTATGAGTATGTTGGTGATCTCCACCACAGCCACAGGTTACACACATATAAATACTCCCAATGTTCTATATTATTGTACAATTAAAAATCAGCTTAAACTAAGCTAAATCTTGTATGCCTAAATACGACAATTCAAACTCAGCGCAACTACCTGAAGATGACGTATCTTAAGACAAAATATTTGGGCATTATACCACCAATAGCATATTTCCCGCAAGGTTGGGAGATTATACGCACACTGGCAAAAATATTCAGTTGAACTAAGCGTCTCAAAACTTATTTCTCAAATTGGAGCTAAATTTTAGTTGTGGCAACTAAGCGTGGTTGCGGGCGAATTTTATCATCTCTGTGAGTTTAAACAGTTACAAACTGTGTATTTCTAAGTAAGCGCTATAAAATTTAAACTTAATGACTTTAGTTTAATTATTCAATTTAAACACATTTGCAATAATGTTTTATTCTGCGGTATTTTTGCTATAATTCGGTCACTTTTAGGAGCTAACTGCCATGTCAAATCAATTTCGCCTTAACGCTCAAGAACGTAAAATCGTCGGACTCGCCGCATTAGGCGGAATGCTAGAATTTTACGACTTTATTATTTATGGAATGTTCTCAGTTTACTTTGCGCATCAATTTTTTCCCAGTAACAATCAACTGCTCTCAATAATTGAAAGCTATGTAGTGTTTGTACTTGGCTACTTATCGCGCCCAATTGGTGGCATGCTGTTTAGCCATATTGGTGATGAACATGGTCGCAAAAAAGTTCTCGTAATTACCATCATTTTAATGGGGATCTCGTCATTAGGAATTGGATTACTCCCAACTTACCAGCAAATTGGCGTAATTGCTCCGATTGGCTTAGTAGTTTTTCGCTTACTGCAAGGATTAGCCCTCGGTGGTGAACTTCCAAGTACCTATGTTTATATTAGCGAAAGCATGCCCAACAAGCGCGGTAGTGGTTTTGGAATCACCATGGTTGGCGTAAACTCAGGCTTATTATTGGGTAGTTTAATAAATCAATTGCTCAATTTTGCCTTTACCCCAGCAGAGTTAACCAGTTATGGCTGGCGCATTCCGTTTATCTTGGGTGGCGTAATCTGTTTAATCAGCTATAAAATTCGTCAAACCTTACATGAAACCGCTGCCTTCCAACGCATTGAAGATAAACCAGAATTTCCACTTGGGTTTCTGTTTAAGCATCATCTTCCGCAAATGATTGCTGGAATTGCAACTACCGCAATTATGTCTGGCTTAGTCGTGGTAGCAATTATTTTTATGCCAACTTATTTACATAATATCCTTAAAGTTGAAAATAGAACAATTAGCTTAATTATGACTTTTGCGATGTTAAGTAATGTCTTAATGATCTACATTTTAGGAAAAGTTGCAAATACCACCTCGCCGTATATAATTCTACGCAATTTATTGATTGCATGCGTAATTCTAATCCCATTTAGCTATTGGATAATTAGCCTGCAATTTTATGCCGTTGGAACAATAATTTTGGCAACTCTTGAGGGTGCAGCAGCGATGATTATTCCGTATTTAGTAACTTGTCTCTTCCCTGCCAAAATTCGCTTAACTGGCGTAGCGATGTGTTACAACATCGGCTTTACGATCTTTGGCGGCATGGCACCAATTATTATTAGTAGCGGCATTAAAGCGGATTATGGAATTTATGCCACCCCACTAATCTACATGTTTGTAATCATAATTGTGTGCGCGATTGGTCTTGGTTATGCTAAGCGTCATAGCCATCAGGCTATATAATTCAAACTTAAAATTAATCTTCGCCTAAAAGGACTTTTAAATGAACGATATTCTTAATAAACTCACTGAAGCACAAAAGCTAGCTATGTCAATTCGCCCCCAAAGCGGTGGATTCCCAGTGTTGGCCGAAATACTTCGACAAGCTGGAGCACTAATTAATCGCTGGTCGCTGCCATCTTGTCAATCAATTTACCTAATGAATAATCATGAAGCCGTTGTCCAGCAAGGAACTCCGTTAATTACTGGTAACTATCTAATTCCGCAATTTAATCAAGAAGCATTAATTTTAGCAATTAGAAAGGACCAAGCAGCTCACAGCACCTTTCCTGAATTTCTTCAAGCAAGCTGGGAAGCTGGCGTAATTGGCTATGATGTCGATTTCACAGCACGAAAAGTTATATATTATGGCGTATATGGTGAAAGCTATGTGGAAGAATATCCAGCCATTACAATAGAAATATAAAGTTGAATCTATAAACCAAAGTCCTTACCCCCTGATTTTAAGTATCAGGAGTAAGGACTTAGGCAATTCTTGTTGCTTTAATAGTTAGTAAGGTTTACATCATTCAATAATAACTCATCACTTACCCATTGCTGTAAAATTAAGCCAATTTTCTCTTCATGCGCAGCCAAATTGACATTCAAGTATTCACAAAATGCATTAAAATTTACACCAGCCAATACAAATTTCAACACCTGTTGCTCTAGATCATTACTGATAATTCTAAATTGATTCGTCAATCCTTTGCGCCAAATTAATATTGCCTGTGTTGACTCTAACTTGACAGGCTCAAATAGATTCAGCTGCCCAGAACTCCATAATTCAATAATGTTGTACTTAAACTCCAAGCAGGTGACATTAGCCGCGAATTGTAAGTTCAATTGCTCTAATTGCTGCTCAGTTAATCTAGTTAATGATTCAAATTGCCAAACCGATTGATTGGCAGCAAGACTTGCGCTTAACAATGCCACATCTAATGCAGCGACTTCGGATAAATACAAAAATTCATTATTCAGGTAATATGAACGGATAAAGTTAGGTAATTGCTGACCAAAAAATTGCAACCCACGCTCATGTGATGGATAGTTACGAATATATGCCGTAATTAATTGACTAAATTCATCCTCGTACATGATTGAGGCAAGCAATGGAAAATTATCAACCAGTGCATTGTATAAACGGTAAAAATAACCATCCTGATAAATTGCTAAACGTTCGAGTTTCTCAGCTGGAGCACCGTCAATTGCATCGATTAGCGCTAAATTTGGCTCAAGTAACGATTGCAGAAAAATATTTAGCAGCTGCTTTAATTTACCCACGGCTTAAACTTCGCGCAATGTCCAATTCTGCAACCAATTCAGCCAAGGCTGGAATATTATCATCACGCTCCAATAATACTGGCGGAACTCGTCCAAGCAATTGCAACGTACTTTGATAAAGCTGCCACACCGCTTGACTAACTGGTGCATCATGTGTGTCAATTAGGTATTTCCCTTGTTGCGTATGCCCTGCTAAATGAATTTGCGCAACCTTACTTAAGTCTAAGCCACGAATATAATCCAATGGATCAAAACCATAATTTATACTATTAACATAAACGTTATTGATATCGAGTAGCAACAAACAATTACTCTCGGCCAAAATCGCATTGATAAATTCCCACTCACTTAATTCAGAACTACTATAATTCAAATAACTCGAAACATTTTCAACTAGAATCGCTTGTTCCAGAAAATCCTGCGTCTGGCAAATTCGTTTAGCAATATGCTGCACCGCTTCAGCGGTATATGGCATGGGCAATAAATCATGGCTATTTAATTGATTGTGTGTCGTCCAACACAGATGATCAGAAATATGCACCGCATTAATATCACGAGCGAGCTGTTTGATATCCGTCAAATAGTTTAAATCCAAAGGATCACAGCCACCCAAAGATAAGGACACGCCATGCATTGCTATTGGAAAACGTTGACTAATTTGCTCTAAATAATTGCGATTATTGCCACCAACATTCAGATAGTCCTCACTCAAGATTTCAAACCAATCAAGCGGCGGTGGATTAGTTAAAATTTCTTGGTAATGCTCATGCCGAAGTTTAAGCCCAAAGCCATTTAGTGGTGGTAACATTTTTTGCTAAAAAATAATTGCTAGTAATTAATTTGTTGCAGT
>JAIETT010000269.1 GCA_019744945.1 Burkholderiales bacterium | reverse complement strand
AAGACGGGAAATAATCCTGTCGAGTACACTTTTTATTCTGATTCACATAATGACCTACCGCTTTTGGAGCAAGTTGATGTGGCAATTGCAGTGGATCCAGATGTTAGATTACGCCAAATTGCGCATGAAAATAATTGGCAAATTATTTCGTTTCTCGATTCATGAAAAATAGCACGCTGCAAAACTCTTTGCGTTGGCTAATTGTGCTCGCACTGCTGGTTAATGGCTTGGGTTTGTTGTCACCAGTTTTAAATAGTAATGACGCCTATTTTTATGCGGTAATTAGTAAGACGATGGTTACTTCGCATAATTGGGTAGATTTGTATTATGCTGGGCAAGATTGGTTGGATAAGCCCCATCTTCCATTTTGGTTAACCGCACTGTCATTTAAACTGTTTGGTATCAGTGCTTTTGCTTATGTTTTACCTGGTTTTATTTTTAATTTAATTGGGGCTTTATATACCTATAAATTAGCTAAACTATTTTATGATGAAACAACTGGCTTAGTTGCCGCGTTAATTTATGTCACGAGCTTGCATTTGATGCTCTCTGCGATGGATGTCCGAGCCGAGGCTTACTTGCTGGGTGAAATTATGCCCGCGTGCTATTATTGGTTAATTTACGATCGTAGTAGCCAGATTAAAGCCTTGCTCTTGGCGAGTTTGTTTACTGGCTTGGCGTTGATGACGAAGGGTTTGTTTGTCGTAATTACGATCTTTAGTGGTTTAGTGGCAAGTTGGATTTATGCGCGCCATTATTGGCGCCTAATTAGCCCGAAATGGCTGTTGGCTTATGGTTTAAGTTTGGCATGGGCGCTACCTGAGTTTGTATGCTTGTATTTGCAATTTGATGCCCATCCCGAGAAAATTGTTTTTGGACACACTCAAGTTTCAGGTTTAGTGTGGTTCTTTTGGGGTAGCCAATTTGGACGCTTTTTTAATAGTGGCCCGATTGTTAATACGCATGGTAATCCATTCTTTTTTGTGCATACGTTCTTGTGGGCTTTTTTGCCGTGGAGTTTGGTATTTCTTGCTGCTCTGTATACGAATTTGCGTAACTTTAGACGGCAAGCGGAAGATAAAAAAAGTGTACTAATTTATTTACAGTTTAGCTTTTGGTTAACGTTTATTTTATTTAGTGCCACTAAATTCCAACTTGATCACTATACTAATATTATTATGCCATTTGCGGCAATTTTATGCGCCAATTACCTCTTAACTCAAGTTAATTTACGTAATTTAGCACGCTGTCAACTCGGTCTCGCGATTTTATTATCTGTGCTAACGATTGGTTTGATTATCTTCATCTTTAAGCTTAGTTTCTATAGTTTATTTGCGCTATTACCGCTGTTGCTTGTTGTTGGCATTATCCAATGTTCAAATCATCACAGCCCTTTGCAACGCTGTTTAATTTGGCCAAGCTTAGCTATAAATTGTGCTTTTATCTTTATCATGTTGGTGAATGGAGTCATTTATCAGCGTTATGATGTAGGTTATAATGTGGCGCAAACTTTGAATTCTGTGCCAAATAAATTACCTATCTATGTTTTAGGTATAAATGGGATGGTGAATAATCTTGATTTTCAGAATAATCGTTCGGTTTATTCAGTTAATTCTTTGACAGACATTCATGATGAGAATTACTATTTATTAGTGGCGGATAATTTTGCGGTAAATTTACCCATTCAAGCTGAGAAAGTCGCTGATTATAGCGGCATAGAAATGATGAAATTTATTCCAAGTTTATTAAGTAAGAAAAATTATCAAAATTCTGTACAACATGATACGCTATATTTGGTGATAAACGTACACTAAAAAAGAGCACTGAATTAAATCAGTGCTCTTCTGCATTAAAGCAACAATAACTAGATTGTCATTACTTTAAGTGTATTGGTGCTACCAATTTTAGAGAATTTCTCGCCCATAGTTGCAATAACTAAATCACCTTCGTCTAGAATATGTTGACGTTTCAAGTAATCACAGGCTTCTTTGGCGTGTTCAAATGAATCAGTTGAAGAAGTTTTCATTACAAATGGATATACGCCACGATACAATGACATGCTTTGTAGGGCTTCTTGTGAACTTGTGATTGCATAAATAGGAATTCCACTAATTACGCGTGACAACCAACGTGCGGTTGAGCCTGAACTAGTTAAAGCCACAATCGCTTTTGCTTCCATATGATAAGCACTGAATAAAGCTGACATGGCAATGGTTTGTTGAATATTAGCAAACTTTTCATGGCTAAAATGAACATCCATATCTTGTTCTGTCATTTTTTCGGCTTCTTCACAGACCCGTGACATAGTTTGCACCGCTTGTAATGGGAACATACCACTGGCAGTTTCAGCCGAAAGCATTACTGCATCGGTACCATCTAAAACCGCATTGGCAATGTCCGAAACTTCTGCACGCGTCGCAACAGGATTTTCAATCATTGATTCTAGCATTTGGGTTGCAACGATACTTACTTTATGTTGTTTACGACATAAACGCACCATTTTTTTCTGTAAGCCAGGTACAAGCGCTTCACCAACCTCAACGGCTAAATCACCACGTGCAACCATTACGCCATCACTTGCAGCAATAATTGCTTCTAAGTTTTTAAAAACAGCTTCGGTGCGTTCCATTTTAGCAATGATTTGGGCATTTGAGCCAGCTTCAACTAATTTACGGCGCGCAAATACCATATCTGCAGCTTCTTTAGGGAATGATACGGCTACATAGTCTAATTTTTGTGATGCAATAAAGACGATATCTTTTAAGTCTTTATCGGTTAAGGCTGGAGCAGTTAAACCGCCGCCTAATTTATTAATACCTTTATTGCTTTTTAAAACGCCACCTTGGGTAACATTACAATGAACTTTGGTACCTTCAACTTTTAACACGGTGAAGGTGATTTTGCCATCATCAAGAAGTAATGTGTCGCCACTTTTTACATCGTGAGAAAGTTCTTTATAATCCACGCCAACTAAATCGGCTGTGCCAAGTTCAGTATATGCTGTATCTAGAGTAATAGTAGCGCCATTTTCTAAAGTAACTTGATTGTCAACAAATTTACTTACGCGAATTTTAGGGCCTTGTAAGTCGCCCATAATCCCAACTGGCATAGATAGTTTAGCTGCGATGCTGCGGATTTTAACAATGTTTTCAGCATGAAATTCATGCGTTCCGTGTGAGAAGTTCATGCGAAATACATTAACTCCAGCTTGGATTAATTTTTCGATCATTTCAGGGCTTGAAGATGCTGGTCCCATCGTGGCAATAATTTTAGTTTGTTTCATAGTTTCTCCAGTAAAAATATTTTTCAGAAGGTATTTTACACTATTTGGACTATCAGCTTGATTAATTCCATTATTATTAATGTGGTAATTTATTTTAAACTCGTAAATAAATAATTTGCACAATTTAACCGAGATTGCTACTTGATGAGTTAATCAAGTAATATCAGGCGATTAAGACTGTGCAAATTTATTTAATTTTTGGATTGACTTACTCTACAATTGTCGCAGATTCAATTACGATTGCGTCAACTGGAACATCATCATGCATGCCACGGCGACCAGTTTTAACTAATTTCATTTTATCAACAATTTCAGTGCCTTCAATAACTTTACCAAATACGGCATAACCCCAACCATGTGCATTTTCAGCACTAAAGTTTAAGAAGTCGTTATTTTTTACATTGATGAAGAATTGTGCCGTTGCCGAATGAGGTTGTGATGTACGCGCCATTGCAATGGTGTATTTATCATTTTTCAAGCCGTTATTGGCTTCATTTTTGATTTGTTCGCGAGTATTTGATTCTTTCATATTAACATCCATACCACCGCCTTGAATCATGAAATCATTAATTACGCGGTGAAAAATTTTACCATTGTAATGTCCTGATTTTACGTATTCAACAAAGTTTGCTACGGTTAAGGGAGCTTTCTCTGCATTTAATTCTAATTTGATTGCACCAAGAGTGGTATTTAAAATAACTTGAGTCATAGTGAGTCCTTCTTATAGTTTAAATTAATGAGTTTTTATGATTATGCGCGATTTTAACATAGTGTTGTGCCGAGTATGCCAAATGTGCAATTTCTGCTGGAGTTAATTGGCGAATTTGTTTAACGGGATTACCAAAATATAAATGTCCTGAGAGCAAGGTTTTACCTTGTGGAACTAAACTTCCCGCGCCAATCATGACATTATCTTCAACTACGGCATTGTCCAAAATAGTTGTGCCCATCCCAACTAAAATATTGTCCTTGAGTTGGCAGGCATGTAAGCAGCAATTATGCCCAATAGTAACGTTTTTACCAATGATTAATGCCGTCTCGTTAGTTTTACCTGGGTTATCATGGGTCACATGGAGCATGGTTAAATCTTGTACATTACTATTTTCACCAATGCTAATTGCGGCAACATCTCCACGAATTACGGCATTACACCAAATTGATACATTTTCAGCAATACTAACGCGCCCAATAATGACCGCACTGGGGTCAATAAAAGCCGAATATGCAATTTGTGGCATATAGTTTAAATATGCACGGATATTATTTGCCATTAAGGTTTACCACTCAATAGTTTCAATGAGATGATTTTGATTGGTATAAATGCAAACTTCTCCAGCGATTTCGAGAGATTTTTTGACAATTTGCTGTGCGCTTAAATGCTCAGTATTATCAACCAAGGCCTTAGCCGCAGAGTAAGCATATGAACCACCTGAACCAATTGCGGCAATGTCATATTCTGGTTCTAATACATCACCAGTTCCGGTTATGATTAAGCTATGCTCTTTGTCCGCAACAATTAGCATTGCTTCGAGTTTTTGCAGCATGCGATCGGTACGCCAATCTTTGGCTAATTCCACCGCCGAACGCATTAGCGCCCCCGCGTGCATTTCTAATTTAGCTTCAAAACGGTCAAAGAGGGTAAATGCATCGGCTGTCGCACCAGCAAAGCCCACAATTACCTGACCTTTATATAAGCGGCGAATTTTACGCGCGGTTGATTTGATAACTACATGTCCAAGCGTTACTTGACCATCGCCACCCAACGCGACTTGATTTCCTTTGCGTACCGCGACGATTGTCGTGCCGTGAAATTGTTCCATGCTGATTCCTTTCGCATTAAAACAGCTATAATGCTCGTGATTATAGCCTAGATTATGTTAAAATATGCGGTCTAGATGAGCTTATTTCAAGAGTCTATTGATATATTAAGGAAAATAAATGTTAAAAATTACTTTGCCAGATGGTTCGGTGCGCGAATTTGATAGCGCCGTAACTGTTCTTGATGTTGCTAAAAACATCAGTCCAAGCTTAGCTAAAGCAACTTTAGCGGGCGTAGTTAATGATAAATTAGTTGATGTTAGTCACTCGATTAGTAGTGATGCTAATTTACGTTTAATTACGGAAAAAGATGCGGAAGGTTTAGAAGTAATTCGTCATTCGACGGCACATTTATTAGCTCAAGCGGTTAAACAATTATTTCCAATGGCGCAGGTAACGATTGGTCCTGTCATTGAAAATGGTTTCTTTTATGATTTTAGCTTTGAGCGCGCGTTTACGCCAGAAGATCTAGTGGCAATTGAAAAGAAAATGGCGCAACTAATTGAGAAAAATTTACCGCTTGAGCGCGTTGAAATGTCACGCGAAGATGCGATTTTATTTTTTGAATCAATTGGTGAAGAATATAAAGTTGAAGTAATTAGTTCAATTCCAGCAGGTGAAATTATTTCTTTGTATCGTCAAGGTGATTTTATTGATTTATGTCGTGGACCACACGTACCAAGTACAGGTAAAATAAAAGCCTTCAAGCTAATGAAATTAGCTGGTGCATACTGGCGTGGGGATTCTAAAAATGAAATGCTACAACGGATTTATGGTACGGCTTGGCGCAATAAAGATGAACTTAAAGAATATTTACATCTTTTGGAAGAGGCTGAAAAGCGAGATCATCGTAAACTTGGTAAACAATTAGATTTGTTCCATTTACAAGAAGAAGCGCCTGGAATGGTGTTTTGGCATCCAAAAGGTTGGAAAATCTGGTTGGTTATTGAACAGTATATGCGTGGTGAGTTAGAAGCCGATGGTTATCAAGAAATTAAGACTCCGCAAATTGTTGATCGGAGCTTGTGGGAAAAATCTGGGCATTGGGAAATGTATGGTGAGTTGATGTTTGCAACTAATTCGGAAAATCGCGATTATGCGGTAAAACCAATGAATTGTCCATGCCACATTCAAGTTTATAATCAAGGTTTAAAATCCTATCGTGATTTGCCATTACGTTTGGCAGAATTTGGTTCATGTCATCGGAATGAACCATCAGGCTCACTGCACGGAATTATGCGGGTACGTAATTTTGTACAGGATGATGCACATATTTTTTGTACCGAAGAGCAAATGGAATCTGAATCGATTAAATTTATCGACCTAGTTTATCGTGTATATCAGAAATTTGGTTTTGCAAAAATTGAAGTTAAATTATCAACTCGGCCAGAAAAACGCGTTGGTGAAGATCATCTTTGGGATGCCGCTGAGGATGCGTTAGCTAAGGCCTTGGAGCATAAAGGGCTAGCGTTTACATTGCAACCAGGTGAAGGTGCTTTTTATGGTCCGAAAATTGAGTTTGCTTTAAAAGACTGCTTGGGGCGCGAGTGGCAATGTGGAACCTTACAGTTAGATTTTAACTTACCTAATCGTTTGGGGGCTAGCTATATAGCGGAGGATGGTAGCAAGAAAGTTCCAGTAATGTTACATCGTGCTGCATTGGGCTCTTTGGAGCGCTTTATCGGTGTCTTAATTGAGCATCATGCGGGACATTTGCCATTTTGGTTAGCACCTATTCAGGTAGTCGTTTTGAACATATCGGAAAAACAAGCTGAGTATGCTGCGAAAGTTTGTCGGCAATTAATTGATCTTGGGGTGCGTGCCGAGGTGGATACCTCCAATGAAAAAGTTGGTTATAAAATTCGTCAACAAACTATGCAAAAAATACCTTATTTATTGGTGGTTGGCGATAATGAAGTGGCGAATGAACAAATTACTGTGCGCAAACAAGATGGCTCTGATCTGGGTGCAATGAGTGTTGCGGAATTTATTTCAAATTGTGCTAACGCTTAATTTGAAGCGTATTAGTTAGAAGAGATAGCAAATGTCACTCTTTTTTATCGTGGATAAATTACGAAGAATGCAGTGAAGTATGTTAAAATCAAAAACTATTTTTAGAAAAGGAATCAAGATGATTAAAAGTAAAATTATGTTAGCGATGGTCGCTTCGTTAGGTTTAGTTACGAGCACTTTTGCAGCTTCAACCGCGTCAGCACCAGTTAGCGCGTCTGCGCCAACGGCGAGTAAATCACCTAAAATCTCAGGAATGCCCGTGTTGGTCGATCGCACAGATTTAATTCAAGCAATGCCAAACGCAGTCTTGTTTAATTTGGGTGAGAGTAAAATGAGTACTCAATTTATGCCAATTTTACAGTGGAATGCTACCTATTTAAATAAATTTAGCGGTGCTAAAATTAAAATTTCTGGTAATGC
>JAIETT010000293.1 GCA_019744945.1 Burkholderiales bacterium | reverse complement strand
TGGTTCCGCACTCCTTAGCATCTTTGCCTGCTTTCTATCCTTTAAAGTCTTGTCAAAAGATTTTAACCACGCATATTCTAAATTATTTGTGTTGCTGAGTTTATTCACGTGGTTAGGAATTTACACTAGCCTACACTTTAATGGCGAAAACATTTCGGGTAAATTATATTTCATTTCAGTGTTACTTATTTTACTCGCTCTAGATAAAAAAACTTGGTACTATTTTGCGCTAAGCGGAATTATCTTTGGTATGGCGTTTGCGAGCCGTTTTCAAATTACTTTTAGCGCATTAGGTGTCTTTCTGTGGTTAATCATTGCACGAAAAATCAGCTTAAAACATCTGCTAATTTTACTAATTAGCAGCTTAATCAGCATTGGAATTTTCAACGTCGTAATTGATCATTGGTTCTATGGTCAATGGGTGTTTAGTGCTTATAATTATTATTACCAAAACATGGTAACTGGCACAATGAATTCCTATGGCACAGACCCATTTTATACCTATATTCCTATGCTCTTAGGTTATTTTCCATGGGGTCCAATTTACGTGGTTGCAACCGCATGGTTTATTTATCGCAAACCAAAACACTTATTTACGGCAGCAATAGTTCCATTTTTCGTAATTCACTCAATTATTGGACATAAAGAAGTACGTTTCATGCTGCCAATGATTGCATTTATGCCATATATCATCACAACTTGGTTAGATAAAATTAACTTCATTGCTAAATTCCACAGCCAAAAAGCCTATCGAATTACTGGTAAAATCGTAATCTGGTTAAACTTAATTGCTTTCATCAGCATGCTAATTCCTGCGGCAACCGAAATTGGCGGCTGGCGCTATATTTCACAAAATTATTCGCAACCAACAACGATTTATTATAATGCGGTTAAAGATCGCAAATTATTATTCTATATTAAGCCGAATATTAAGCTCATTCCAATTAATAGTGCTAGCGAAATAAATTGCAACAACATCCCAAATTGCTTATATTTACTCGATGCCGATCGGATTGAATCCAATGTGCCTGGTGAATTAAAATACAGTTTCTTTCCGCTGTGGATGGCTAAATACAATTATAATAACTGGATGAAAAACGTTGGTCATTTCAATATTTATGAAATTAACTCAAGCACACGGCAAACCAAATAATCATTGCCTCCAAAAGCTTAGTTTACCAACTAGGCTTTTTTATTAACTACTCAGAAAATCAAAATAAATTAAATATCGGAAAGAAAATGACCAAAGCGCAACTAGCTGGATATTTTTATGAAATAGTTATTAAACACCTATTAGATAAAAATGGATTTAAGCAACTTACCAAAAAAGATTATCCTGAAATCATTTTAAATGAAAATGGCGAAATTGCTGGACGCGGTTCTAATCACCAAATTGACTATACTGGTGTATATACACAAACCCTACCATTTATTTATCCTTTAAGGTTATTAGCAGAATGTAAATTGTGGGAGAAAAAGATCTCAAAAAGTTTCATACGAGAATATCTTGGTGTGTATAAAGATATTTCTGAAAATTACTTCTCAAACCCTTCAAATACGCATGGAGGAAGAAGTAATAACCAACGATTTATTGATGTAGCAATAATCTTTGCCGCAAATGGGTTTGATCAACACGCAGAAGAGCTTGCTTGGGCACATGGTATCAATCTCGTGTCGCATTATGGCATAAAACCCTTGTTTGATATTATAAATAGAATTCGCACATGCGCTGATTCTTTAATTACGAGATATGGAGAACAATATGACTACTCCATGTATAGAAAGGCATTATCAACTGGTGACTTTCGTAATCTAAATAATCTCCATCCAGAGATACAGTCATTTTATGATGAATTAATCAGAGAACTAAGCAGAATTAAATTCTTAATTGCAACGACAGAACATGGACGCATCATTAACCTAGTTAGCACTGATGAATTTCCAATAGAGCTATTTAATACAACAGACATAGAAGAAAACTGCACGATCAATTATAATGATCATGAAAGCGAAACTAGCAACTCGACTAATTTTTATCTTCAATTTTTAGATCCTAGATACTCTAATCGTAAATTCTATTTTAATGCAAGTAAAAAAATGCTTCAAAATGGATTCAAGACAAGAGACCGAGACATACGCATCAATCAGAAACAAAAATATTTTACAAAGTTAACAATTTATATTACGATTAACGATATATCAAGAATAATTACTGTAAAACCTAACTATGAAAATGTTATACCGCTCGGAGAATAAAGCCTTGAATAAAATAAACATAACATTCAATTAAACGGCTACTGAACAATTAAGATAACAACCATGAAAATAATATGTATTTCCGATACTCATAATCACTACCACGCGCTGGATGGAAAATTACCCGCTGGGGATATTTTAATTCATGCTGGCGATTTAGTGCGCCACGGTACCATTGATGAAATTCAGCAATTTGTTGATTGGTATAGCCAATTACCCCATCGCTATAAAATTTTCGTCGGGGGTAATCATGATGGCGCACTGGAGCATTCACGCGAGCAAATTAAAATCCCCGCTAATCTTATTTATTTAGAAAATGAATTAGTTGAAATTGAAGGCTTGCGAATTTGGGGTTCACCAGTTAGTCCACCCTATCGCAGTTTTGGGTTTATGTGGGAAGAACCACGCCGCTATGCAACTTATCAAAAAATTCCACCAAATTGTGATATCATCATTAATCATAGTCCGCCTTTTGGAATATTAGATCAAGTTGAAGAAGGTCAACATGTTGGCTGCCAAATTTTAGCCCAACGCTTACGCGAATTAAAACCTAAGTTGGTGATTTGTGGACATATTCATGAAGGCTATGGTCAATTAGAACTAGACGGTACTACCTACGTGAATGCTTCAATTATGACCCGTCGCTACCAAGCAACTAATTTACCAATTTGCATTGAAATTTAATAAAAAAGGCTTGCCGTAATGTTTGTCGTTAATATAATCCTAGATATCCCATTACGCCACGGCTACAGTTACCTAAGTGAGCAAGAATTACTGCGCGGCACTCGAGTCCAAGTTGAATTACGTGGGCGAGCCCAAGTTGGCTTTGTGCTCAATTGCATAGATAGCGCTGAATTTAATGATTATCCATTGGCTAAACTTAAACCAATTTTAAGCATCAGCGCGGATAATCTAAGCATACCCAATGATGTCTGGGAACTATGTAACTTCGCCGCAAATTACTACCACCACCCACTTGGCAATAGCTTATTTTGTGCCATTCCAACTTTATTACGCAAAACCAGTGAACCAACCGCTAATTTTAATCAGACGAAATTTTACCAATTAATTAATCATGAGGCTAAACTACGCGGCAACAAGCAACTACGTTTATTCACAGAATTTCAGCACACCGCAATTCTTAGCTATAAACAAATTCAAATTATTTTAGCGGCTAAGCCCGATAAATTAATTGCACACTGGCTAGACAAACAAATTATTCATGAAACACCCGCGCCAAGTGCTGCTAGTGTCGCGCAAGCACTCACCTTGAATGAGGAACAGCAACTAGTTGTAACGGCAATCGCGAGCAACTTCAACACCTTTCACGTTGGCTTACTCTACGGAATTACTGGCAGTGGTAAAACTGAAGTTTTTTTACATCTGATTCAAAGAATTCTACACCAACAACAGCAAGTGCTGGTAATTGTGCCTGAAATTAATTTAACACCACAGCTCCAGAGCCGTTTTGAACAGCGTTTTCCAGCCGCCAAAATTAGTTTAATCAACAGCGAAATTGCCGAAAAAGCTCGCTTCCATGCATGGGTATCAGCAAAATCTGGACAGAGTAATATTATCTTAGGCACACGCCTCAGTGTATTTACTCCACTCCACAACGTCGGCTTAATTATCGTAGATGAAGAACATGATGACTCACTAAAACAAAATGATGGCTTACGCTATCATGCGCGTGACTTGGCGGTTTGGCGCGCTAAACAACGCAATATTCCAATTGTATTAGCCTCAGCAACGCCGTCGCTAGAGTCATTATACAATTATAAATTAGGCAAATACAGCCTCTATAAACTGACCGAACGCGCGATCCAAGCAGCAGAATTACCCCAAATTGAATTAATTAATTTACAACATTACCATGTCAACCATGCGGGAATTTGCCAACCAGCTCTCGATAAATTACTCGAATGTTTAGAGCGCAAAGAATTAGCCTTGGTATTTATTAATCGCCGTGGCTATGCACCTGTCATTACTTGCTATGAATGTGGTTGGGTTAGTCAGTGCCGTAATTGTTCCACTAACATGGTTTACCATCATGAGAAACATCAGCTAAAATGTCATCATTGTGCATATCAAATCACGGTTCCGCCCGTTTGCCCAACTTGCCACAACCAATATTTACACACCATCGGGCATGGCACCCAGAAACTCGAGGAATTTTTACAACAGCAATTTGCCTCTGCCAAAATAAAACGCGTTGATCGCGATAGTACCAATAGCAAAAGCGCATGGCAAGATATTTATCACCAAATTGCCGCTCAAGAAATTGATATTTTAGTCGGCACTCAGATGCTCGCCAAAGGACATGATTTCCCACGCTTAACTTTGGTGATTGGACTTAATTTAGATAATGCATTATTTAGCTACGATTTTCGAGCTAGCGAAGACATGTTCAATATTTTAACCCAAGTTGCAGGACGAGCTGGGCGGGCGGATAAAGCTGGGTTGGTACTCTTGCAAACTAATTACCCCGATCATCCAGTCTATCAATTTTTACAACAACATGATTTTAATGGTTTTATTAACCACACCCTACGCGAACGCCAATTAAATAAATTGCCACCATTTTGCTTTTATGCTTTAATTAAACTTAGCAGCCTAACTGAGTCACACCTCAAACAAGCCATGCATGATCTATTTACTCAGGCAAAACTGCTATCTCATCCTGAAGTGTGGCTTTTTGCACCAGTGCCAGCTGTAATGTACAAGATCCATAATCGCTTTCGCGGACAAATGCTGATTAGTAGCCAGCAACGCAATAAATTGCATGACTATCTACGCATATTAGAGAATGAACTCAAAGAGTTAAAAGGCGTTAGCGTGGCAATAGATGTCGATCCACTTGAGGTTTAATTCATCTTATTTAGCAACCTAAACCAATGCCAAAAAACAAACATTTCATGTAAATGCATTTTTATTAATAGATAACTTTATTCTAGTTAAGGTTTCATCATTAATACACACCACACAAAAACTCGCTATAAATAACTCACTTACCTGGCTAAATTACACAATTTGTAACACATTTAGTGCCAATATATTGTATAATCATGTGTATTCTACCTTATTGACATAATGTTACCTAAAAGATTGCTAATTTAATCTATTTGTGGAGGTTATATGAACAAAAAACTATTGAACATATTATTATTGTCTTCTTCTCTTATCTTGGCTTCATGCTCTCAAAAAATAGATAGTTCAGACCCTGCAACATTCTATACCAACATTGTTAAAAATAAATTAAATATAAAACCAGAGGATTTCCCTCAATATTATTCCGAGCAAAGCTTCAAAGATGAAAAGGTATCCAAAGAGGAGTTTGTTGCTGATGTCAAAAAGACCATTGACGATTTAAAATTCAAAGGTTTTTCAATAGAAGATGTCAAAGTTAACGACATTACCAAATATGATGAAAGTACCGTAATCTTACATGCAGAATTGAAATTCAAAACATCAGATAAAGCAGAAAATCAATTTACCAGCGACACCGTAGTTCTAATCAAAGAAAACAATACATGGAAAATAAGTTTTGATAATTTAATTAAGCACTACAGCTATACAGATAGTTGCGGTACCTCGGGAAGTATTAAATTATGCATTCATGATGTTTATATATTCCCCGACAAAGCAATGTTTGTGGGTAATGCAAATAATTCGTCAAATGCAAAATATACTTTTGGATTTGCAGCACCAGTTAGTATCTTAACTGTTTTGGATAATAATTCAGAAGTGCGTGGACAATTTCCATCTGTCCATAATGGTCAATCTCACTCGAGTGCTACATTATTGCCTAGTGATAATAAAATAGTCTTTTACTTTGGAACACCAATGGATCCACAGCTGGTAAAAGATAAGCCAACATATTTTGCCATTAATCAATTGAAAAAACTTGGCTGGGGCGACATGCCTAATCTAAGTGACAAAGGCAAACAAATTGACATAAACCTTAAGTAACTATACTGGAGTAGTTTCATGAAAAATAGGTTTCTTTTAATCTCATTACTAGCTTCTACATTTGCATTTGCTGATAATTGCGATGATTTACTAAAAAATAAACAATATGAATCTGCTTTGAGCATTTGTAGTGCCAAAGCAGAATCAGGGGTTAGTTCTGCTCAAAGAAATTTAGGCTTAATGTTTCTGCTCGGCTATGGCGTTGAATCAAGTGTAACTAATTCGTATAAATGGTTTTCAACTTCAGCGCAAAGTGGAGATGCAGTTGCACAATTTAGTCTTGGCGTATTCTATACAAATGGTGAAGGCACTAAACAAGATTACTCAAAAGCGGTATATTGGTATCAAAAAGCAGCCAATCAAAACCTTGCAAACGCTCAATATAAACTTGGGACTCTGTATGACTTTGGAAAAGGCGTCAAGCAAGATTACTCAAAAGCGGTGTATTGGTATCAAAAAGCAGCTGATCAAGGTTATGCAGATGCCCAAAATAATCTTGCCTATGGATACTATAACGGAAAAGGTATTAAACAAGATTACTCAAAAGCGGCGTATTGGTATCAGAAAGCAGCCGATCAAGGCGACTCAGAAGCTCAGCTTAATCTTGGTAGTATGTATTATAATGGAAAAGGTATTAAACAAGATTATTCTCAAGCGGTGTATTGGTATCAGAAAGCAGCTGATCAAGGTAATGCACAGGCCCAATTTAATCTGGGGGTAACGTATGGTTCTGGGCAGGGTGTTAAACAAGATTATTCTCAAGCCGTTTATTGGTATCAAAAAGCAGTTGATCAAGGTAATGCAAATGCTCAAGCTCGGCTGGGTGTTTTGTATATACAAGGAAATAGAGTTAGACAAGATTATGTTAAAGCAAAGAATTTGTTACTATTATCTGCTAATCAAGAGAACCGTAGCGCACAATATAATTTAGGCTTATTAGCCTACCGCGACAATAACTACAAAGAGGCTCTAGCATGGTACGCTAAAGCAGCAAACCAAGGTTATGCAGATGCACAAAATAATCTCGGAACGATGTACTATGATGGGCATGGCGTTAAACAAAACTATAAAACCGCTTATCAATGGTATCAAAAAGCTGCAGATCAAGGAAATCAACTTGCGATTGATAATATAAATAGTCTAAGGAATAAAGGTTTCATCAAGTAAGAAACTTTAGTGTTTATGAAGTTTAAATACAGCGGTTGCTATTAATAAGAACCGCTTATTTTTAAGCCTGTAGCGCGCGATAACGTGTTAAAATTTTACTTCTTAAATTCAACACTCAAGCATTTAAGCCTGAATATGTCAATAACATTAATTTCA
>JAIETT010000042.1 GCA_019744945.1 Burkholderiales bacterium | reverse complement strand
GTTATTACGCAAAATATTAGCATGATGCAAATCAGCGTGCAACAACACCATTGCTTCATTATGGTTGGCGCTTAATAATTCATTTTTTAAAGCTCGGGCTTTAAGTAAATATGTTTCAGGTAAATCCCACGCACGATCCAAAATACTTAAGCCATCCTGGAACTGCGGAAATTGATGCGAAGCAGGCAATGGAGCTTGATGCAATCGTTTAACTAGTTGACAGCATAAACGAATTTTAGTTAAATCATCAGCAGCATAATCTTTTAGCGTATAGCCAGGCTCAACCGACTCTAATAGTAATGCACCCGATTGATAATTAAGAACTTTTACACCACCATAGGCACTAAAACATTCTAAGGTATGAAATTCATGCTCCAGTTGATTCAAATCAAGACTTAATTTTAAAATCACCGCCTGATTGCCCTGATAACCTTTTAACACATAATTAAAGCTTAAATTAGTTAGCGGCTCCAAGTTTGTCAAGTTCCATTAACATGCAATCTAAATTAGCAACTCTGGCAAACTTGCTAACCATCGCTCACCTACCGCACCATAAATCGCTAAAATATTAGTTTTAAATTGCTCCATCTTGACCCAATTCATTAACCTTAGTCAGGCTAAAATCACCTATGCCAATAATTTAGCGACCACCGCAACCAACAACTGATGCTCAAAATGCAAAACTTTGTGCTGTAAGCGCTCCGCCGTGTCATCTTCCGCAATAGCTACCAAGTGCTGTGCAATAATTGCACCGCCATCGACTTCTTCACTGACATAATGCACCGTACAACCTGATTCACTATCACCAGCATCAAGTGCCGCCTGATGGACTTTAAGCCCCCACATTCCAGCCCCACCATGTTTAGGCAACAATGATGGATGAATATTGATAATTTTATTTGACCAACTTTGAATAAACTTAGCATTTAAAATTGACAAGAATCCCGCTAAAACAATTAGGTCACAATCTAAGGGAATTAATTGGGCAATTTGCTCAGATAAATCGCTCCGATGCAGCTTACGATCAACTAAATACGCAGGAATACCTGCTTGCCGTGCTCGCTCTAAACCATAACAATCACGATCAGCAATTACAGCAACAACTTGCGCAGAAATGGTTTTGTTTGCTACAGCATCTAAAATAGCTTGTAGGTTGCTGCCGCCACCCGAGACTAAAACGACTAGCTTAGACATATTTTTTCAGCACCAGCAGTAATTGAACCAATCACGCGTGGATTTTCGCCATGTTCGCGTAATACTGCCATAACACCATCAACATGCGCAGGATTAACCACTAAAATGAATCCAACCCCCATGTTAAAGGTGCCAAACATTTCTTTACGTGCCACGCCAAGTTTTTCTAATAACTCAAAAATTGGTAACACTTCAATTTTACTGCTCTCAATTGCGGCACATAAGCCATCAGGAATAATCCGTGGCACATTTTCATAAAGTCCACCACCAGTAATGTGCGCCATGCCATTAATTGCAAATTGTTCTAACACGGCTAAGACTGGTTTAACATAAATTCGAGTTGGAGTCAACAAAGTTTCACCAATTGGCTTACCTTCAAACTCGACACTCATGTCAGTAATTAAACGACGTACCAAAGAAAATCCATTACTATGTAAACCACTGGATGGCAAAGCAATAATCGTATCACCTGCTTGAATTTTGTCCCCAGTAATCACATTGGCTTTTTCAACCACTCCGACCGCAAATCCAGCAATATCGTATTCGCCAGGCTGATAAAAACCAGGCATTTCAGCGGTTTCACCACCAACTAATGCCGCAGTTGATTGCATACAACCCTCGGTAACTCCAAACACGATTTGTGCCGCAACCTCGGCATCTAATTTACCACAAGCTAGATAATCCAAGAAAAACAATGGCTTTGCACCATGGCATAAAATATCATTCACACACATTGCGACACAATCAATTCCAATCGTGTCATATTTGTTTAAGGCAAAAGCAATTTTCAATTTAGTGCCAACGCCATCGGTACCTGACACAAGCACCGGATTATCATATTTGCCTAATTCATACAGCGCACCAAAGCTACCTAATTCAGTCAAGACATTTTTAGAATAGGTACGTTTAACCATATCTTTAATTAAACCAACGCTCTTATAACCTTCTTCTTTATCGACACCTGCAGTTTTATATGTAATCATTTAACATTTATCCTCTTGATGATTTTCAATATCTTTAATTGGGTAGGTTGCCGTAAAACAACCTTCACAAAATTGTTCGCCACCTAAAATTTTACGTTGATTGCTAATCGATAGAAAATCCAAACTATCGGCACCAATTTCACGGCAAATTTCATCAACACTCATCCGACTCGCAATTAATTCTTCTTTACTTGAAATATCCACGCCAAAATAACATTCGCTTTTCACCATTGGTGACGCTAAACGAAAATGCACTTCGGTTGCACCAGCTTCACGGAGTAATTTAATCAATTTTTTGGCGGTAGTTCCACGCACTAAGGAATCATCGACTAAAATTACGCGTTTACCTGCAATAACCTTACGCATTGGATTTAATTTAAGCTTCACGGCTTGTTCACGCAAGCTTTGGCTCGGTAAAATGAAACTGCGTCCCATATATTTACTCCGCACCAAGCCCATTGAATATTGAATTCCACTTTCCTCAGAATAACCAATTGCCGCAACAATTCCAGAATCAGGAACCCCCACCACTACATCAGCCTCAACTGGCTTTTGGTGCGCCAAATAACGCCCAGCAGATTCGCGCACATGATAGACATCAAGTCCATCCAAAATACTATCTGGACGAGAAAAGTAAATGTACTCAAACGAACATGAGGCACGCTCATTGGTTGGTGCATATTTAAACGATTTAAACCCAGTTTCATCAATAATTAACAGTTCACCGGGTTCAATGTCACGGACTAAATCAGCGCCAACGATATCTAAAGCACAACTTTCTGAAGCTAAAACATGGGTTTCAGTCCCACGAATTTTACCCAAACATAATGGGCGAATTCCTAGCGGATCACGTACCGCGATTAGTTTATTGCCGATCATCATGACCAAAGCGAATGCGCCACGAATTGTGGTACACGTATCGCTAATCGCCTTTTCCAAACCAAGTTTGGCACGCTTTGCTAATAAATTGAGAATTACCTCACTATCGCTACTGGTTTGGAAAATTGCACCGTCCATCTCAAGTTCATGGCGCAATTGATTAGCATTAACCAAATTACCATTATGTGCTAGCGCGATTGCCCCCATTACCGATTGGGCAAATAAAGGTTGCGCATTGACTAAGTTTGAACTACCGGTTGTTGAATAACGTACATGCCCAATTGCGGCATTACCCATTTTATGCGCGAGTTCATCAACATTAAACACTTCATTAACCAAGCCCATGCCCTTAATGGTTTCTAAATGGCCAAAGTTGGCAATGGTAATTCCAGCACTTTCTTGACCACGATGTTGTAATGCAAACAAACCGCAATATGCCGCATAGGCTACATTATCAATTTGCTTGGTGTCATACATCGCAAACACACCACACTCTTCTTCCATTTTATGGCTTGGAGTAACCGCGTTACGTAAATTATTAATCGGATGAATCTTAATGGTTTTATTTTGCATAGCTTAATTAGCTAACCTCTTTAATACTTCAAAATAAGCTTCTTCAACGCCGCCTAAATCTCTTCTGAAGCGATCTTTATCTAATTTTTCTTGCGTAACACTATCCCACAGGCGGCAAGTATCCGGACTAATTTCATCCGCTAAAACAATTTCACCACGTGAGTTTTTACCAAATTCAATTTTGAAATCCACCAACGTTAAATTTCGCGCAGCAAAAAACTGTTGTAATACTTGATTAATGTGCATAGTTTGACGATAGATTTCTTCTAATTCTGCATAAGTCGCCGCACCCAAAGCTACTGCATGATGATCATTAATTAATGGATCACCAAGAGCATCATCTTTATAGGATAATTCCATTACCAAATTACTTGGTTTCGTTCCCTCAACGATATTTAAACGCTTAGCCATAGAACCAGCGATTAAATTACGCGTAATCACTTCCAAAGGAATGATATTCACACGATCACATAATTGCTCACGTTCATTTAGCCGGTGGTGAAAATGGGTTTTAATACCGTTTTCATGCAGCAATTCAAATAAGCGGGTGGTAATTTGATTATTCATAATTCCTTTATCTTGAATCGTGCCTTTTTTCAAATTATTAAATGCCGTTGCATCGTCTTTGTAACGAATAATAATTAAATTAGGATCATCCGTGGTATAAACTTGTTTAGCTTTACCTTCATATAGAAAATCACGTTTTTGCATGATAGTACCCTTTCTTGTAAGTTGGTTAATTTCTGATTGTATCAAGAATTTGAAAATTCTTTACCGTATCTATTTGTTTAAATTTTAAAATAAGTACACCGTGTTTAAAATCACACATTATTAATCCATCATCTTAATTTAATATTTTGAGCTCTGATTTAAGCTCATTGACAATTTGTTGCTTATCTTTTAAATAAAGCGTTGATTCATTAATATTAAACTGCTTATCTAAGATCAACAATATCTCGTCTTTATCTCTAGACGCAATAATTATTTTTTCACTTTCGGCAATTATATAATTTAGCCCCTTTGCAATCTTATAACTTGCTCCATTATAGCCATCATAGTGTTTGCCAGCAAAAACCTGAAATAGTCCTTGTTGTGCAATAATCCTTGGATTGATCGATGGCGCATCAATAAAACAATATGGGCTATATAAAACCTGCATAAAATTTATAAATTGCTCTTTAGTTACAGAATCTGGACATAAAGCCAAACATTTGTCTAAAAGGCTAAAAGACTGGTTATCAATCTTTATTAATGATTTAATAGGATCAGAATCTGGAATCTCCAACGCACCATGTAACCGTGAGATGGTTTCAAAATTTGATACATAGAAATAAACTAAATCACTAAGATTTTTCTCATCAACATCAACTAACGGATTTTTAATTTTGGACAAATACTTACTATCACAACTAGCAAAATTAGATAAAAATTCAGCTACTGCCAAGCTCGCTTGTGACGATAAGTAAAAATCTTTTATTCCAAATAAGATACTTCCATCTTTTTGTTTTGTACCACTACACGCAAAGTATAAAGCGATCAATGGATTATTCGTCCAATCTAATAACCTAGTTGGCAACCCATAATGTTGCATATCTGCAATAACATTAATTCTAGGTTGAGAACTGAACTCAGGAAATTTCTTTATATACTCATTTATTAGAATATGTTCTTTGCCTACTGGATATAAAAATTCATCATTTCCATTTTTCCTAAAGAGTGATGGAGACAATTCGTAGTCTTTATCCGCGTGACCTCGAAATACAATGCTATAATTTCTATCATACTTATGGCTAGGAGAATATAAGGGTTCTACCTTAGTAACATGCTTATTAAGCCTAGAAAGTATATCTAGTACTTTATTCATAACTTGTTATAAACCTCGTTAATTTTAAACCACGTTCACAGTTCTGATTATTTAAAATAATTTACGCCGTTAATGAAAATATCTTGTTGTTTATCACCGAGAATATTTTTATACAAATCTTGTCCCATCCGTTCAGAATGCCCCATTTTACCCAAAATTCGTCCGTCTAAGGAGGTTAACGCCTCAATCGCATAGTCTGAACCATTCGGATTAAAATAAGAATCAACGGTTGGCTGTCCATCTAGATCGCTATATTGACAAGCAATTTGACCATTTTCGGCCAATTGCTGATTTAACTCAGGACTAATAATTAAACGTCCCTCACCGTGTGACATCGCAATCTGTTTGACTGCACCAATTTCAAATGAACTTAACCATGGTGATTGATTATTAACAATCTTAGTCGGAACAACCCGTGAAATATGGCGACCAATGAGATTGTATGTCAAGGTCGGCGACTGATTAGTTAAGTCACAAATTTCACCATACGGTAGTAAACCAGATTTAATTAGGGCTTGAAAACCATTACAAATTCCCAAAATTAATCCATCACGCGCTAATAAACGCTGCACCGCATCAGAAATTTGTTGATTGCGCAAAATTGTTGCGATAAATTTTGCCGAACCATCGGGCTCATCACCGGCACTAAAACCGCCTGGTAACATCAAAATTTGTGAATTATCAATAGCTTGTGCTAATTCAGCTAGCGATTGATTAATATTATGAGGTGAAAGATTATTAAATACTAAACTACGCGCAGCTGCACCAGCCTGTTCAAAAGCACGCGCGCTATCATATTCACAATTGGTACCAGGAAAAACTGGGATAATTACCAGTGGTTGCGCAAATTTCTCAGCCGATTTAATTGCAATTTGATGGTTAGCACTTGGCTTAACGGTCAATGAAACTGGAGTTGTTTTTACCACAGCTGTAGTCAGTGGGAAAACTGGCGCCAATTTAGCTTGCCAAAGTTGAATTAAATTCTCTAAGGCTAAGTTCTGTTCTTGATAACTAATTTTAGCCGTTGCATTGGTGCGAGCAATTAATTTCAAGAGCGGCAAATTCAGCTCAATCTCACTCGCAATGATTATTCCACCGTAACAAGCTTTAAATAAATCCAATTGATTTTGCTCAATTTGTACCCCAATTTTATTACCGATTGCCATTAAAAACAGTGCTTCGGCAATTCCGCCAGTACCAATTGCACGTGCGGCATGAACGCTATTAGCATGAATCAATTCACTAATTTGAGCATAATCACAACCTAATTGTGCAAGATCTAACATCTGTTGTTCATCTTGTTCTGGAAGATAAGCATAAATAAATTGGGAATTGGTTTTAAATTCTGGGCTAATAATTTGGCGGGCATCACAAGGAGCAACCGCAAATGAAATCAACGTTGGTGGCACATGTAACTCATTAAAAGATCCACTCATCGAGTCTTTACCACCTATGGCGGCTAATTCAAAACCTTGTTGCGCGGTATAAGCACCCAGCAATGCCGCAAAAGGTTTACCCCATTTTATTGGATCGCTACCTAAGCGCTCAAAATACTCTTGGAATGAAAAATAAATCTTATTGCGTTCACCACCAGCGGCAACAATTTTAGCTACCGAGTCAACTACCGCATAAAACGCGCCATGATAAGGTGACCAACTTGATAAATCTGGATCAAAACCAAAACTCGCAATACTCGCAGCATTAGTTTGCCCAGTTAAAAGTGGCAATTTTTGCACCGAAACCTGTGTTGGCGAAAGTTGATATTTACCGCCAAATGGCATTAAGACTGTGCCCGAACCGATACTAGCATCAAAAGCGTCGACTAAACCTTGTTGTGAGCAAACATTTAAATTTTGCACTAATTCTTGATATTGACTAACGAAATCACTACCTTGCGTAATTTTATAATTATATCCATCTGCCAGCGGACTGTTTAACTCAATCTGTGCATAGGATTTAGCACCATTCGTATTTAAAAACTCACGCGCTACATCAACAATTTTAACTCCGCGATATAACATAACCATGCGTAACTCAGCCGTAACTTGTGCAACCACCAGCGCGGCTAAATTCTCAGCTTCAGCCAAAGCAATAAACTTCTCCGCATCAACTGCGCTCACAACGACCGCCATACGCTCTTGCGACTCGGA
>JAIETT010000297.1 GCA_019744945.1 Burkholderiales bacterium | reverse complement strand
TATTGATTCAAAAATTGAGTAACAATTTAGACCTTGCAATTAAGCTTATTTCATTGTGTATGAGCTACTTACCGATGGAGATTAAATGCAAGAAATTAATTACTGTCATGTAGCAAGAATAATTACCGAAGGTAAAACTGACTGGAAACATATTAAAGCAGCATTGACTAGATTCCAAGCAGTGGGTAAATTTACATCTTTAGATATTGATTTTCTTGAATATGAAGATTCAATTGATAAAGGAAGTAGTGGATTAGAAACTTTATTAAAATCAGCAAAAACAATGCACTCAGATAAGATTATTATAGGGATTTTTGACAGAGATGAAATTGAAATAATACAAAAATATTCAAATATAACTAATCTCGGTAATAAAATTTTTGCATTCTGTATTCCAGAACCACACCACAGAACTCAATATAAAAATATTTCTATTGAATTTTATTACACTGATGATGAAATAAAAACGCAATTATCAACAGGTTCTAGATTATACTTTAATAATGAGTTTCACGAAATTAATAAAAAAAACCCAGTGACTAAAAAGAATGAACAAATTTTCGAAATTTCGGAAGTACCACGAGATGAGGATGAATTTGATAAAAAAATTTTTGAAGATAATTTACATAAAACCTTAAATAAAGGTAAAGAACAACCAATTGCCCATTCAAAGGAAGTATTTGCAAATAATATAATAAATGATGAATTTAAAGATAGATTTTGCATAGAAAGTTTCTCTCTAATATTCGATAACATTACCGAAATATTAATACCACCTACACAACCTTAATGAAGAGTCAGTATGTCAGAATATAAAAACGTCGAAAAACCACTTTTAAACCGCCTGCATGGACTTGGTTGGCAGATAATTGATCAAGGTTGTAATGCTATACCACAAGATGCAACTCTTAGCTTACGCTCTAATTTTCGTGAGATTGTTTTACGTGATGAGTTTATTAAATCCGTGCGAAAAATTAATCTTACTGATGATGGTCAGGAGTGGTTAACTGATAAGCAATTAGTTCAAATTTATGATGATTTACTGGCTGAGCCATATACTAATTTATTAGCCGCCAATATGGCTATTCACGAACTAATTGCTAAAAAAACTATCGTAGTTGATTGTAATGAGCTAACAGGTGAGCAATTTGTTAAAGTTAAATTGATTGATTTTGAAAATATCAGCGTAAATAGTTTTATTGCGATTAATCAATTTAGGGTTGATACCATTGGTACGGATAAAAGCTTTATTATTCCTGATATAGTTTTATTTGTTAATGGTCTGCCGTTGGTGGTTATTGAATGCAAAGACTTTGATGTTGCTAATCCGATTCATGAAGCAGTTACTCAAATTCATCGTTATGCTAATTTACGCGAAGCAACTAAGTTAGCTGGTTTACGTGAAGGTGAAGAACGCTTATTCTGGTTTAATCTATTTAGCATTGCTACTTATGCCAATGTTGCCAAATATGGCACCATTACTTCAGATGAAGAATTTTATTTTGAGTGGAAGGATATTTACCCACCTGAAAATTTACCTTGCGGCATTGAATTATCTAATTTGTCCTCACAAGACAAGCTAGTTTACGGTATGTTATCGCCAGCTAACTTATTGGATATTTTACGCAGCTTTACATTATTTGAAACAACTACAAGCGGAGTAACGGTTAAAAAAGTACCACGTTATCAACAGTACCGCGCAGTTAGTAAAATTATTCAACGTTTAGCAACTGGAATTACGCCTTTAGAGCGTTCTGGTGTTATTTGGCATACCCAAGGCTCAGGTAAAAGTTTAACTATGGTAATGCTTATCCGTAAGCTACGCACTGTTAATACACTTAAAGCATTCAAAATACTATTGGTTAACGATCGCATTGATCTAGAAGATCAATTAGGTGAAACCGCCTTATTAACTAATGAGAAAATTGATTATGTTGAGAATACTCATCAATTACGAGAAAAATTAGCTACTCCATCATCTAATGTGGTGATGGTTATGATCCATAAATTCCAAGAATCTCAACATAAAGTTACCACTCGAGTTGGTAAGCAACTTGAAAATGTTAATCTTTATCGAGTATTTGAAGAAATTAATCCTGCTGAAAATATTTTAGCACTTATTGATGAAGCGCATCGTACTCAAGGCAGTGAAATGGGTGATAATTTGTTTACCGCGTTTCCTAATGCCACGCGCATTGCTTTTACTGGTACGCCATTAATAACCGAACGGCACAACACTAAGACAGTTGAACGCTTTGGTAGCTATATCGATAAATATAAACTTCAGGATGCCGTAGATGATGGTGCAACCTTGCAAATCATTTATGAAGGCAGGTCAGCGGATAGTGCTATTTATGACAAAATGCTTTTTGAAGAAAAACTAAATACTTTACTTCAGGGGTATTCACCAGAAGAACAAGCAGCAATCCGTCAAAAATATGGAACATCCAAAGATATGTTGGATGCGCCAGAGCACGTTAATAATGTAGCCAATGACTTAGTTAATCACTATATTGATAATATTTTACCAAATGGATTCAAAGCGCAAGTAGTAGCTAATTCAGTTATTGCTGCAGTTCGTTATAAGCATGCTATCATGGCGGCACTACAAGCTAGGATAGCTTTAGAAGCAGTTAAACCACAACCAGACAATGATTTAATTAAACTATTGACATTTATTAGTGCCGAAGTTGTTGTTTCTTCACAAGGCACGAATGAAGCAGCAATAATAACTAACTCTCGTAAATCAGCCACGAACAATAACGCTATCAGCGGGTTTTTAAATAAAATTGATTATGCTAAACCAATTTCAAGCTGCACCTTTCTAGTCGTTTGTGATATGCTTTTAACTGGTTTTGATGCCCCAATTGAGCAAGTTATGTATATTGATACAAAACTCAAAGAACATAATTTATTACAAGCAATAGCACGTGTCAACCGTACGGCTAAAGGTAAATCACGTGGTTATATTGTTGACTATTGCGCTAATCCAGGCAATTTGAAAGATGCTTTAAGTATCTATAGCCAAGAAGATGCTAATGAAGTAATGCAAAGTTTTAAAGATATTAATTCTGAAATTCCTATCTTAGAACATCGCTATCGGAGAATTGTTCAGCTATTTAGTGACAATAAAATAATTGAAATTGAAGCCTATTTAAATCAAATACTTATTGATATATCAACCAGAAGATTAATTTTAGAAAAATGCGTTGATTTAGCTGAAAACATTGAATTTAGAGCTAACTTTGAAGTTTACTTACAGCATTTTTTACAAAGTATGGATATTGTTTTGCCGAATAAGGCAGCAGAAGCATATAAAATCCCAGCTAAGCATTTAGGCGATCTATTATTTGCTATGCGACAGCGTTATAAAGACGATAGCTTAACTATCGCTAATGTTGGTGAAAAAATCAAATTGTTGATAAATGAACATTTAATTAGTATTGGTGTCAATCCCAAAATCCCACCAACAGAGTTATTTTCGCCAAATTTCATTAAAGAACTGAATAAAAGCGAACCATCAAAAAAATCAGTGGCTTCTGAAATGGAGCATGCTATTCGTAAACACATCAAAGTAAACATGGAGAATGATCCAGCGCTTTATTCCAAACTCTATGAAAAGCTTGAGGAAATACTTAAAAAATATCGTGAAGATTGGGAAAAATTATCTGAAGAATTACAATTATTTATTACAAAGGACGTTGAACAGGGACGCAAAGATAATCAATATGGCTTAAATCAATTAGAAGCAATATTTTTTGATTTTATTACTCAGAAAGCTAAAATAACATCAACTGAATCATTCGCCCAAATATTAATTTCAATAACTAAGTCAATTTTAATTGAGCTACAACAATCTATTATAATTATTGATTTTTGGAATAAGCCTTTTGAAATAAAGCATATAAAAAGTAAAATTGTTGATATTTTGATTTTTAGTGGTATTGATGAACTTGCTGATAATGCTGATTATCTCACAAACGAGATTGTAGATTTAGCAAAACATAAAAAATATGAAATAATCAAATATGGCACAGAATGATTTACCTTACACAGTCAAAAAAAGTCGGCGTAAAACTTTAAGCATTTACATCGAGCCAACAGGTGAGATAACAATTTTAGCCCCTGAAAATAAATCAGATGCTGAAATTAATGCTGTTATAAGTTCTAAAAAGCTACAGATTTATCGTAAGCTCGCTGAACTTGCCGAGTTAAAATCCACTCAACGATTCCGTGAACTGGTCAGCGGTGAAAGTTACTTATATCTTGGGCGCAACTATCGTTTAAAGTTTGTAGATTCACAAGACGTTGCGCTAAAATTATCCAATGGTTATTTTTCATTGCGCGAGAGAGATCGGCAAAGCTCTCAGCTAGTATTTAAAGACTATTATCGGCGTAAAGGATTGATAAAGATTGCTGAACGAGTTAAGCTTTATCAACCGCAAATGGGTGTAGAATGTGAAAGTATTCAGGTTATGGAGTTGCAAAGCCGTTGGGGATCTTACTCACGCAAAACTAACAATCTTTGTTTTCATTGGAAATGTATGATGCTACCACTTAATATATTAGACTATGTTGTGGTTCATGAATTGGCACATATTAAGTATCCAAATCACTCATCTGAATTTTGGAATGAAGTAGATAAGATAATGCCAGATTATCAAAAACATAAGGATTGGCTACGTTATAATGGAGCTAGTATTGATTTATAATTATATTTTTCTCGTGGTGTCCCAGCGAATTAGCCAATTTGAAAAGTTAGGAATTATAATTAGGAAAAATACTATTTGAAATAGTAAAGTACTTTTTTTAGTTATGTCCATTTCAGAAAATGAGAAGAGGTAAATCATTTTAAAACCCACCGCCGTACAAAACATTGATAAGAATTTCATAATCATTTTTCGTGATCCACTGTAATATTCATTCTTCGGTTTCAACCATTTGAAATCAATGCTTGCATAAAATTGAAATAATTGAATCATAAAGACAAAAACTAACCCGACCAATGCAAACTGCCAATCAGCTAAGTAAGTAACCACCATCAAAACTAGGATATCAAAATAATCTAAATTACTTTGTAATCTACAGAATTGATATTGAATCCACTTTAACATTGTATCCATTCTAATTTAAATCTGAAATTAAACCAACGATTTTACCAATTATAGTTATATCACCCATATCAAAAGAGCTAACAATATAGGTTTTTTTCTTTTCTTGGTTATCAATATGAATTAAAGCACTATTTTTGTTAATCATTAATCGACGAATTTTATAAAATCCATTAACCTCAAAGAGGTAAATCTTGTTATCTTCTACAACATTTTGATTAGTATCCACAAATACCATATCATTTAATTTGATGGTAGGATACATCAAGTCATCATTCATATATGTGATTAAAATGTCGTCACTAGTATTTAGTTTTAATTGCTTTGCTACCTCTAATGGTATTTTTATTTTCTTTTCAAATGAAGCTCCAACTAAATATTTTATGTCTTCGTAATATCTAACATTTAAGAAATTGGTTATCTCAGCATCGGTCACAGTATTACTTGATAAATATCCATGAGGCAAAGCAAGCGATGCTTCAATTTTGTTAGCAGTGTATGAGCTAAATGGTCTAGTTCCAGACAATAGTGTTGAGAGATTTGCTCTACTAATACTAACTTTATCAGCTAATGAAGCAATTGAAAAAAAGTACTTATTTAAAATTGTTTTGAGATTTTTTCGCCTCAACGCCTGTTCATCTGCATAAACTACGGTTTCTTCATCTATTTTATTAGTCATGTAAAATAAAACCTTTCAAATATATTAAATTTATTCAGGTGGTTAAATTATAAGGTTAATTAGTTTACCTAATTAATGAATAGATATATATCATTAATATACGTAAATATACGCTATAATTACGTTAATAGCTCTAAACTATATGAATTAAGAATTATACCACGCCATTAGAGATTGATTAAAACACAATGGTAATACTGCTGTTAAAATTCTAAAAACAAGTGCTTTTAAATAAAAGTGTTTAGTGTGCGTTATTGGAAAATATAACTATTATATCTTATAAATAAGGAACCAAATAATGAAAAAATGGATAAATATAGAATTATTCATGCGTGAAACAGGCGTGACCAAACAAGAAATTTATAAAAAATTAAAATCAAAAGAATGGTGGAATGGTTTTATCGTTAAAAAAGCCCCTTGTCCAAATGCCAGAAACCCAAAAATGAAACGAGAAGGCAAGATTATTCGCTGGGGGTGCATTGATGACTTTAATACTTGGGGAGGAATTAAATGATGAAAAAGAAACAAAATTTTCAGCTTACAGGATTGCATCCAAACGGAAGGCACGTGTTAATTGATATTAATTTTCATTCTAGAATAAGACTAACAACAAATCTTCTTTACCCAGAGGAACTTTGGACCGCGTATAACGTACGGAAAGATTTAATAATGGATCTTGAAAAAAATACTTACAAAACTAGAAATTACAAAAGTTATATCAATAACTTAAAGAGCCTTGAGAAATACGATAAAGAATTAATGCGTGATAGAGAAAACCCAACTATGAAAACGCTGTTTAACGATAGTTTATCCATCATGAAAGAAGAGGTCAATAGTGGAAAAATAACAGATGAATACAGAGACACCCACGTATATAACATAAGGAATCACTTAGCACCATTTTTTGATAATATTAAAGTTACTGATGTTAATCCACCGCAAATACTTGACTTTATAGAAAAATTAAGTAAAAATTTCACAAAGGAGACGGCAAAAGGGATACTAAAGCCATTAAGTAGAGCACTAAATTTAGCTGTAGCTAGAGGGATTATAGCAATGTCACCGATGAAAGCGTTGCCGCATAACAAATTAAGCAAGTTTCAAACCAACTATGAAAAGAATACTACAACATTTTCAATTAACGAAGCCGAAGCTATAATCGCAGTCACCGAACCAATAGAATTCCGTAATGCTGTAGCCTTTTTGCTCTGGACTGGCTGTCGTCCTTGCGAAACGTTCGCTGTAAAAGTTGACGACATTGATATGGAAAAAATGGAAATCAATATTTACCAGTCTAAAACTAGGAAACAAAATTTCAAAAAAACAAAAAACAACGTAGCACGAGTAATACAAATTTTTAGACCATTGGTTCCATATTTAGTCTCACAATTAGAAATATGCGAAAATCAAGTAGATAAAACATTATTCAAAGCGCCCAGAGGTAAACCTTGGCGTCATTCCAGCCATTTTGGTAGATTCTGGAAAAGATGTTTTGATAAATTAGAAGGAAAGGTCGAATATAAAAATCTTTATAAGCTGCGAAGTGCATGCATAACGTTTTTGCATCGAAAAAAAATTCCGACAGGAAAAATAGCGAAATTTGCAGGCCACCTTAAAATTACAACAACAGATAGATACATTCAATTTATTCATGAAGACCAAGATAAAATAACTATTGATGATTTCGGCGACGACACCATCTCGTCATAATTATGACGTTAGCAGGCAAAATGATGCTAAATAAAGCTAAATGCGGCTAAATAAAGTAAACATAAAATCTGAATAAACGTAATTGTAACAAGATAAATGACTTAAATAGAGAAATTGTGGTGCACCCGACAGGGATCGAACCTGTGACCTTCAGTTTCGGAAACTGACACTCTATCCAACTGAGCTACGGATGC
>JAIETT010000059.1 GCA_019744945.1 Burkholderiales bacterium | reverse complement strand
AATCCGAGTGTAATGTTTCGTAAGTCAGCATTAAAAACGTTGCGATACAATTCATACTATAAAGTATGCACTGATTATGATCTATTTGCTCGACTTGTTTTTGTGCAAAACATCAGAGCAACTAATTTACCAGAAGTTCTTCTACGTTATCGATTTCATGATGCCAATACATCATTAAAGCAATGCTTACTCGCAGAGCAAGAGACCAATGAGATTCAAGACTGGATTTTACAAAATGATAACGCATTGAGTAAGTATCTTCTATAATCCATGTAAAATAGTGTAAAATTACTACCTTTAATAAAACCAAAGTAATCTAGGCAATCAAAGTACATCGTGTATAGGTTATTGTATAATATAAATTTGATTAGAAACAATCTACTTTGATTGCCTAGCCCCAACATAAATATTCTTAATGATAAAAAGGAAACCAATATGAAAGAAAAAGCAGTAGATCTTCGTCAAGGTTGGATTATTCAGCATGACGGTCGTCAATTTGTGGTATTAAGTACACGTACAGTTAAGTCAGGAACTGGTGGCGGTGCATTTATACAAACTGAAATGAGAAATATTCAAACTGGTTCAAAAGCTCAAACTGCATTTAGATCAACAGATACAATCGAGCGTTTATCAACAGAAGAGTTGGAATGTACTTTCTTGTATAAAGAAGGTGAAGATTACGTGTTTATGAATATGGAAGATTACAGCCAAATTACAGTTAGTCCAGATACAATTGGCGATGATGTTGTCTTTTTATCTGATGGTATCAATGTAAGACTTAAATTGGTTGATGGAAATGTTATGGCCGTTGACTTCCCTACCACAATTGTGTGTACTATTGTAGAAACTGACCCTCAAATCAAAGGGGCTACAGCTACAGCAATGGATAAACCAGCCATACTAGATATTGGTATTCGCGTGATTGTACCTTCTTTTGTAAATCTTGGCGAAAAAATTGTTCTGAAAACTGCAACTAGAGAATACTCAGAGCGTTATAAAGAAGGAAAATAATTAACTACACAAGTTAATATTTAACCTGACCTACTAAATGGCAGTTTTGATTGGATATATAATCTTCTCGAAACTGCCAAATTTATTTGTACTGAATAAATCTCACCACCACATTTACTCACCAAATAGTGCATCTTAATTGCTTAATTGATTTGCTCAGAGATTGCAGGCAACTCATCCAGCGACAATTGCAAAACAAACAACTCTAATTCCTTGGCACTAAATTTATATTCCGCATTGCAGTAATCACAATCAACGCTAATATTGCCCTGTTCCAAAATCATGGCTTTTAATTCATCACTACCTAGGCTACGTAAAACTTCAGCAACCCGTTGATGGCTACAACTACACGCAAACTCAACTGGGTGCGCTGGTAACAGCACCACATTATCTTCATTAAATAATTTAACTAACAACTGCTCTAATTTATCATGGGCTAATTCAGCATGTGTCAACGTGTTTGCTAACATAAACACGCGTTCAATTTCATCATTAAAATGATTATGGGTATCGGGTAATTGTTGCAACATAAAACCGACCACTCGCTCAGGAGTATAGCTAATTAAGAACCAACTTTTTAGCTGCTCGGATTGAAGCATATAATTATTTAAAATATCGCCAATATTATTGCCGTTAAATGCGATGATGCTTTGATATAATTGTCCATCGGCTTTCGAGTCAATGCTAACGACTAAATGCCCATCTTTAAGATAATCTGCATACTCAACTAAAGTTTCGCTCTGTGCTACAAATTTGGCCGTTGCACGCACTAAGCCATCATGACTACATTCGCTAACCACCAATTTAAAGGCTGGATTATCTTGAATTTGACAAATTACCTTGCCGTTGAGTTTCAGATTATTGGTCAATAAAACATTTGCCGCCAGTAACTCACCTAACAGTTGTTGTAAACCTTCAGGATATTGGCGTTGCGCAGCAATAACTTGCCAACAGTCATCTAATACCACCAAAGAACCTTTAATTGGTAATTCATCAAAAATAAACTTTTGAATATAACTCGTTTTCATTAAATCTAAATATTCCTAAAAATAAAACCCACCAAAAAGTGGGTTAAAATACATTACTCAGCTAAGATGGCATTAGTATAAACATCTTGGACATCATCCAGCGACTCCAAGGCATCTAATAAGCGCTGCATTTTTTCACTGTCTTCACTATTTAACTCAGTTTCAATATTTGGCTTCATAATAACTTCGGCAAATTCAGCGCTAAAGCCCTTTGCATCCAAACCAGATTTAACGGCAATAAATTCACCAGGCGAGGTTATCACTTCAAAACTACCATCTTCATGGGTAATTACATCTTCAGCACCAGCTTCAAGCGCGGCTTCAATTAAAGCATCTTCGTTGATCTCAGGTCCAAATAACATTTGACCACAGTGTTGAAATTGAAATGAAACACAACCATCGGTACCCATTTGACCATTATATTTACTAAAAGCATGACGAACTTCAGCCACTGTACGTGTATTATTATCGGTTAAACAATCCACAATAATCCCCGCACCAGCCGTACCATAACCCTCAAAGCGTAATTCAACATAATCTACCCCCTCAAGCTCACCAGTACCACGTTTAATGGCACGTTCAACGTTATCTTTAGGAATGTTATTATCACGGGCTTTTTCAACTGCTAAGCGCAAACGAGGATTTGACTCTAAGTCTCCACCACCCATTTTTGCCGCAATTGCGATTTCTTTCACCAAGCGTGTTGTAATTTTACTTTTCTTCGCATCTGCCGCACCTTTACGATGTTTAATGTTTGCCCACTTACTATGTCCAGCCATGATATACCTCTATAAAAAATATTTTGCCATTATTTTAGCATAAATACACAATATTATTAACCAGATAATTTATTTATCGGTATAATCATCGCTGAACGACAATCGACCATTTTGGCGATAAGTCAAAAACAGTAACTTTATTATTCTTTTAACTTTGCACATAAGGACTTGATTAATGCTACAAGTACCCACCACTCATCAGATGATTAAATCAATTAATGGTGATTCGCTATGACGGCGCGTAACACCAAACTATTTACCCTAACACTACTTTGCCTGGGCTACTTCATTGATTTCTATGACTTAACTATCATGGGGGTTAGTTACAGTGAATTAATTCAACAACAATTTCAAATCCACTCGATTACCCAAATCCAGCAAACTTATCTCATGATTAGCAACTTTCAAACCGCAGGAATCTTTATTGGCGCCGTGCTCTTTGGTATCCTTGGCGATAAAATTGGGCGCGCTTCCGCAATTAAATATAGCATCCTACTCTACTCCGTTGCAACGATTAGCGCCGTATTCACACACTCGCTGCCTGTATTTATTACGCTACGCATGCTGGCATACATTGGTCTAGCCACAGAATTTGCGACCTCAACGGTTTTAATAATTGAGTTATTCCCAGTAAAATCAGCGGCATGGGGCACGGCATTCTTATATTGCTTCGGTGTCTTAGGTGGTATCTGTGCAACCTTAATTGGCTTTATTTCATGGCAAGTAATGTTCTTAGCAGGTGGTGTGGCTGGATTTATTTTATTTTTAGCGCGCAGTAAAATTAGTGAATCCACAGAATTTTTAGATGCCCAATTGGAACATCAACATCAATTAGGTAGCCTACGCCTACTTTTAAGTAGTCCCAAGTATTTAGGGGTTTTATTACGTTATTTCCTCATGAATAGCCCGTATTACATAATGATTACCATGATGTTCATTTTCCCAAATTATATTATTCAACACTATAGTTTAGCCCATGCAACCAAATTATTATTACTTGGATTTTTTAGTGGCAATATAATTAGTAGCCTATTAAGTGCCGTGTATAAACAATATTTCAGCAATGATAAGCCGTTTATGGTTTTTATTCTGCTGCTTTTTATCAGCTTAATGTTAAGTTATAACTTAATTTCAGAATCTTCACTGTTCATTTTTAGCCTTGGTCTCGGTATAATTGGCGGCGGTTACCCCATTCTATTATCGCAACAAGCTGCGCGCGAATTCCCTGTTTATATTCGTAGCATTGCCAGTAATGCTTTATTTGGCTTAGGACGAGCATCCAGCATCATCTTTAATTTATTAATTATCAGCTGGTTAGTTACGCCAACAACTTTTGTCAATAAGAGTCACATTATCAGTTTCATAATCTTTAGCGTGGCATTATTGAGTATCATAACGCATAAAGTAAAGATTAAAAATAATTAATTACAATAACGCAATATAACAATCGGGGGCGATGGGGCTATTTATTTTACTTAACTTCAGAAAAGGATATTACTATGAAAAGTGTGTTACTTCCAGCGCTAATGTGTGTTAGTTCACTAGTGTTTGCCGAAACGGCAACCTTTGCAGGTCAAGCAATTAGCGCGGCTGGAGCTAACTGGTACTATGAAGGATATAAAGTTACTGCGGCTGGTAAATATGAATGTAGCAGCAAAGGAAATTTTTCCTATACGCCACAAGATGGCTATAAAGAGGTCAAAGTATCCAAGCTAACCCAAGAAAACGCCACCAAAATTGAAAAAACCTGTACTTTCTCCAATGGTGAGGATACAGGCAAAATTTGTTTGATCACAGCCGAATATAAGCATAGTCAAGAAACAAAAGGTGAATTTGATCTAACTAAAGTTATTACGGTACAGGAAAAAACTGGTAAGGTTCCCTGCCAAAACTAATTACTCACCTCAACCCAAGCTGTTACCGTTTTGCAGGCTTTATCTTTATCGCGCAATAAAGTAGTAGTGTTAGTATAATTCACCGTTGCCAAACGAGTTGCATTCGGAAGACTGTTAATTTTCTTCTGAAGCTTTTTATTCAGCTCATTTTGAGTGTCAGCGCTATCGGTATTGGTAAAAATTATAGACGGACAAACGGTTTCGGTAATTGGTACGACATTTAGCGCATAGCCAGAATTAACTACCACCGCAAATAATAAGATTTTTTTCATAAAATAGCCTCTTTAATTTAAATAATTAACCTTTAAACAGCTTACGCCAGAACTGTTTGATCGACTTCATTTTACAGTTAGCACACAGCCTAAAGAAATCTGCACCAGATGATGGATCACACATGATTAGTGCACCACATTTACGACAATTAGTTTGCTCTGATTTTAAACTCATTGTTAGTTAATCCATAGTAATGAAGAAAATTCAAGGTTAGAGAACAAAAAACACTCTTTGAAACTATAATCAACAATTTACAAGTAGCAAGTTACAAATTACTGAATCAATGCTTATTTGAGAGCATTGAGCAAGTAAAACAACAATCAACTCAGTGGATCTAGATGTATAATAATATGAATAATAATATGAGGCCATATATGGCAAATGGAGGTATGCCACCTGTTTTTAAGAAATGATTGTTTAAGTGTAAATATGTACTTACTTTTAAATAACATTAAAAATGGGAGTATTACCGTGTAAATAAACAACTTTAATTATAAATTATCGTATTTTATGCTGGCTAATATGGCATTTAATTGTTGTTAATGCAAAATAAATGATATAATAAATAAAACATAAAAAAGGTTATTGGTTATGGCTACAAGTGATAATAAAAATCAACGGTTTTGGGAGTTCTATTTAGTTCGGTACTTAGTGCCATCAATAGTTGCTGGGGTATGCATGGCATATATCTTTATTGCTAAGGATTATGGTTGCACTAAAGAATTTAAAAATTTCAAATCATTGATTGAATGGCTTAGTAAAAATTTTAATACCATAATGTTCATTGTTTGGGGAGTTGTTTCATTTGCTGTAATGTATTTATTTAGTGGGATTACTATGTTTATACATGCAATTCGTTCATCCTTTATTGGGGTTAGTCCATTTACGTTTTATTCAGATGTTTATCATCAAGATTATAGCGAAAATACATTCGAGGTCATGTATCAACAGTACAAAGAGTCATACAGGCACTTCAGAGAACATGGTACAGCATTTGAAACTTCATTTTTAATTACTCTTGCAACAATTATGATTGAACCATCAATTGCACATTTATATCCAAAATTTTGTGCTATATTCTTAGTGATTTGTCTGCTAGGAACAATTTCAGGCAGTTATTTTGGTATTTATTTAGAGTTATCATTATATAAAAAAATTAAGATAATAAGAACAAAATTATCCTATATTTTTTGGTTAGTTAACATTGTGATTTTGGGTATGTATATTTATTCTACTTATCACGTATATAAATTGATACCTGATAAGGGTGCAACACAACAAAAAGTTTCTTGTTGCGCTTTAATTGAATCTGCTGTTAGTAGTTCAGAGAATATGGAAATAAGAAAAGATATGCATGCCACATCAATCAATTTTAATGAGAGTTATATTCAGGTCAACAATATGAATATTAATTCATTTAATGGTATATTTAAACAAGAGTCTAATATCGAATATAATTTCAATGGCTCAACTTTATGTGTAGAAAATTTAAACATTAACTCATATAATAATATTCGTAATATTTCACAACACTCAGTTAATAAAAAAAAGCAAAATATGAGTGCTAGTATTTGTAAGTAGTGAGAATTTAATAATTGCTATTTAACCTTATTTTTATACCCCGTGTATTTTTTACATATAAAAAGACCTATTTTTACTTGGTAGCCAATAACTTTTAAAATTACGCCATGCAAAATATTAATAAATAACAATGTGTTAGTAGTGCATTGTGTTTGATGCTAATTTACATAATGAAGAATTAGTCAGTCATGGGCAAACCATGATTTTTGGTATCCAAAGTATTGACATGGGCGTACTTGGCGGGATTATTTCGGGGATAATCGTTGCCAAACTGCATCAACGGTTTTATAACATTCAATTACCTGATGCCTTATCCTTCTTTTCTGGGGCGCGTTTTGTACCCATCATTACCACCGTGGTAATGAGTTTAGTCGGCTTAGTCTTGCCTTTAACTTGGCCATGGGTCGCAGGGTTAATTAATAGTGCAGGACACTCACTGGTCTCAACAGGGATTTTCGCGCCATTTTTCTTTGGTATGGGCGAACGGTTATTACTGCCATTTGGTCTGCACCATATTTTGGTCGCTTTAATTCGCTTCACTCCAGCTGGTGGTGAAATGTTAGTTAATGGACATATGGTATATGGGGCGTTAAACATCTTCTACGCTCAATTAGCCGATCCATTAACCCAAAATTTCAATGGACAAGCCACGCAATTTTTATCGCAAGGAAAAATGCCCACCTTTTTATTTGGGCTACCTGGTGCAGCGCTCGCCATTTATCATTGTGCTAAGCCCGAAAATCGCCCACAAATTAAAGGGGTTTTAATTAGCTGCGTAATTGCCTGTGTAATTGCGGGAATTACTGAACCATTAGAGTTTTTATTCCTGTTTACCGCACCATATTTATATTTAATTCATGCCATTTATACTGGATTAGGCTTCATGCTGGTTGCAATGTTGCATGTAACCATCGGCAATACCGACGGTAATTTAATTGATTTATTGGTGTTTGGGATTTTACAAGGCAATAAAACCAAATGGTATTTAATTTTGCCAGTTGGCTTAGTTTGGTTCAGTTTATACTATTTCACCTTTAAACTTGTAATTCTCAAATTTAGCCTACATACTCCAGGGCGTCAAGAAAGCGATGCTAACGCTACTGAAAGTAATAAAATTATTCTCAGCAAAAATGATCGCGCACAGGCAATTTTAGCCGCATTAGGCGGAGCTGAAAATATTTTATCCTTAGATAATTGCAT
>JAIETT010000101.1 GCA_019744945.1 Burkholderiales bacterium | reverse complement strand
TATGTTTATGGCTTAGGTGTTAAACCTGAATATCGTTTGTTAAACTCACTTAAAGTTGCCGTGGATTTAAACTTAAGTGGAACTCAACTTGGTGGCACTAACAATAATGACACTCAACAATTTCTTTTTTCTGTAACACCAGGTATTCAATATGACATCAGCAAAACAGTGATGTTGGGTCTTGACTATAGCTATGTTGCTAACTTTAATAACAATGCTAACAATAACAATAGTACAGACAATCTTAGCATGGTTACAGCTAAAGTTGGTTACTTATTCTAATAGACGCTTACTGTATAGTAAAACAAAAAAGCTTGCTTTGTTACAAAGCAAGCTTTTTAATATCCAAATGCTATTTAAAACTCAATGCTACTCCAACATCATGCAATGCTGATCCAAATGCGATCTTTCTAATAAGCCACCACGGCAAAATAACGCCACTATTATACCCAAACACAACATCTAATTTAAATCCAATATAATTTTAATAAGCTAATGGTGCAAAACTCAGTGCGGGTCAATTCTGATGTTATTTATACGCAAATTGACGCTAATGAATCATTTTATGCTATAATATGAAATGTTATTAGCTCATTTAGCCAATATAGAGAGCTAGATCTAAAAACAATATTCATTAAACTTACTTAAGGAAATATATCTATGAAAAAACTATTAATTGCCCTTTCTGCTCTAACCATCGCTATGCCTGTTTTTGCTGAAAAAACCGAAGTTGTTACTTTTGATAGCAGCAGCATGAAATGTGGTGAACGTCACGTGGATGATGGAATTCAAAAAGACCAACTAAAATCAATGCACTGTAAAAAATTCCAAGATAAAAAAACCGATGTAGTTTTCATGGATGACAATTCACACAAAGTGGTTGATTGTAAAGTAAATCATGATGGAAGTATTACATTAGCTAAATGTAACTCAATTTAAGCATTACACCTAAAAATAAAGGTAGATTAAAATTAATAATCTCCCTTTATTTTTAACATAACCACACAAACTAGCTAATCACTTACAACGCGGCTGGCTTATACTCACGGACTAGCTCTTGTAAAAGTAAAATTGCCTGCTCCGCTTCACCACTGCGAATACAATCACCAAGCAAGGCTAATTTCGGCTTAAGCTCAGATAGTTGAATAAATTTCTCATTCGCTTTCATAATCCGCGGGTGTTCCGTTTGATGTGGATTATCACCAATTAATAATTCTTCATAAAGTTTTTCACCGGGGCGTAAACCCGTAAATTTTATTTCAATATCACCATCCACATGCTCAAAATCGCGTACCGTAAAACCACTCAAATAAATCATTTTCTTAGCTAAGTCCACAATCTTAACTGGATCCCCCATATCTAGTACAAATACCTCGCCACCTTTTGCCATATTTCCAGCTTGAATAACCAATTCTACAGCTTCTGGAATTGTCATGAAATAACGAATAATATCAGGATGAGTTACCGTAATTGGACCACCGACTTTAATTTGCCGTTTAAATAATGGCACAACCGATCCCGATGAGCCAAGTACATTGCCAAAGCGCACCATATTAAACACCGTATGTCCAGAGTAATCTGCAAAAGCCTGCAAGGTCAATTCAGCCAGACGTTTTGAGGCTCCCATAACATTAGTTGGTCGTACCGCCTTATCAGTCGAAATAAGCACCATACTATCGACCTTAGCATTAAGCGCGGCTTGCGCCACCACATATGTTCCCAGTACATTATTTTCTAAGCCCGCTAATGGATTAGCTTCCACCATTGGCACGTGTTTATAAGCTGCAGCATGATAAATCGTATTCACGTGATATTTATTTAATATCTGCTCCATCGTTTTTGCATTTGTGACACTTGCCAAAATCACACTAATCTTAATATATGCATAATGTATGCGTAATTCCTGCTCAATGGTGTAAAGCGCAAATTCAGATGAATCTAATAAAATTAACTTTTGTGGGCGTAAATTGGCAATTTGACGGGTTAGCTCACTTCCGATCGAGCCACCTGCCCCAGTTACCAGAACTACCTTATTTACAATATTTTTAGTTAAGAGTTCTTGATTCGCAGGCACTGGTAGGCGCCCAAGCAAATCTTCAATATCGACATCTTTAATATCTGAAAACTTAACTTCACCACTAACCATCGCTGCCATTCCTGGCAAGGTTTTTACATATAAAGAGCAGTTTTCAATCGCTTGAACAATTTCACGCCGCCGACTAATTGGCACCGATGGAATCGCTAAGAGCACTTGTTCGATATTATACAACTGACTAACTTTAGCTAATTCGGCAGGTGAATACACTTTTACACCACGAATCGTCGTATGCCATTTTTTTTCATCATCATCAATGAAAAACATGGGTGCATATTCAAAACCATGAATTAAAGAGCTAACTAACTGTACTCCAGCGCTACCAGCACCGTACACCGCAACGGCTTTAGCATTCGCATTATAACCAATCTTACGCAAGACTCCGCGCAACATAAAGCGACTGCCACCGATATAAACCAAGGCAAATAGCCAATAAATAATAATTGCGGTGCGTGGGAAAGCTAAGGCATTACTAAAATGAATCAGCATGGTTAACACGAATACCGAAGCACTTACCCCAATAAAAACGATATAAACAACCGTATCATCAAGAAATTTAATAATTGCACGGTATAACCCTAATTGGATAAACAGCGGAATCGTCCATAATGGCAAGCTAAAAAAAATCCACAGATGCGGATTAATCCGCGGATCCCACTCTGCCCCAAGCCGTAACCATACCGCGGTGAATAAAGCCAAAGGCAATAACAAACAATCAACAATTAACAGTGCTAAAATTTCCCATTTAAACAAATAAGCAATTTTATCTTTTATAATTTGAAACATAATTTACCTTACATCTAACGAGTAAAAATTTTGCTTATAGTCAATAAAATCAAATAGACATCTAATCGCAGACTCCGCGTTTGGACATAACGCACTGCATAAGCTAGCTTTTCTGGCAAAATTTGTTGAATATAGATTTGTTGCGGATCGCTGGCACGCGCCAAAATATCATTTTCATCAATCATTTTGATCGAAGCCCAATCGGTAATACCTGGGCGCACACTTAAGACAATTCCTTTAATGTCATTAGTATAGTACTGAACATACTCAGGAACTTCAGGTCGCGGGCCAACTAATGACATGGTTCCCATCAGTACATCAATTAACTGTGGTAACTCATCCAATTTAGTCTTGCGTAAAAAATGACCAATTGACGTAATCCGTGGATCACGCCCAACCGTAATTTTAAGCCCGCTTGCCTCAGCATTTACAATCATGGTGCGGAATTTATGAATTTGAAATAACTTCTCATATTGACCAACTCGAGTTTGACGAAAAAAAACTGGTCCAGCCGATGTTAATTTTATCAACACAATTATTAAAAACAGCACTGGGGATAAAACAATTAAGCCACACAGCGCACAAATTATATCAAAGACTCGTTTTATGCCCACAACTTATCACTTATAAATTAGCTAAAATTTGCCGCACGGCTGCAATTACCCGAGTTTGATCCTCATCCGTCATTTTGGTATACAGCGGCAAACTAACTGCGACTTTAAAATACTGACTCGCATTTGGAAATTGTTCAGGTTGTAAATTGTAACGCTCTTGCCAATAGGGTTGTAAATGCAAGGGAATAAAGTGCACCGAGGTACCTATACCAAGCTCGCTCATCGCTTGAATAAATTCATCACGACTAATTTTATTGGTATTTAGTTGACAACAAAATAAATGCCATGAGTGTAGATCAGTAACGGAATTTTTCACTTGCGGTGGAAGTATGATTGGCAAATCTGCCAGCTCAGCTAAATAACGTTCAGCCATGGCTTGACGACGCGCTTGAAAACGATCCGCTTTAGCTAATTGACACAAGCCCAAACTACTCGCAATATCGGTTAAGTTATATTTATAACCAGGTGCGACTATTTCATAAAACCACGCGGGCTTAGTCGAGGTGTAACGATCAAATGCATCACGACTAATACCATGCAAGCGCATAATTTTACAGCGTTTGGCTAATTCAGCATTTTTAGTCACTATCATGCCACCCTCACCTGTGGTGATAGTTTTAGTCGCATAAAAACTATATACAATCGCATCCGAAGCATGCTGACCGATCATCACATTGTTTATTTTACTTGGACAAGTGTGTGCTGCATCTTCAATCACACGTAAATTATGTTTTTTCGCTAGCGCTAAGATCGCCTCCATATCACAGGGCAACCCCGCCATATGCACAGGAATAATCACTTTAGTTTTAGCTGTAATCTTACTCTCAATTTGAGCGATATCGATACATAAGGTATTTGGATCACAATCCACAAAAACTGGATCAGCACCTAAATAACGCACAATTTCACCAGTTGCAGTAAACGTTAAGGTCGGAACGATTACCTCATCACCATATGTTACACCACAAGCTTCAAGCGCTAAATGTAAACCAGCCGTTGCCGAATTAACCGAAATAGCTTCAACATTACCACCGACATATTTAGCAAACTCTTGCTCAAATTGTTTCGTCTTTGGACCTGTGGTAACCCAACCCGAACGTAACGTAGCTACGACTTCGTTAATTTCTTCTTCACCAATATCAGGCAAAGCAAACGGTAAAAATTTCACTGTCATCTTTATATCCTCGCTCTTTAAATCCATAATCTAGATCACTTAATCAGACCTAATTGACATTGAAGGCATCTACTGCCCCACAATAAAGCATAAATTCACAAACCTAAGCCAACAATAACCAGCAGCCAACTTAATAACATCATGTCAACTCAAACTAAACAGAGTTAAGCCATCTAGACTTGCAAAAATAATAGCATAAAAACCCCATAGCAAAGTATGGGGTTCTCTTCAATAAAATTCTTAAACTAGTGCGCTTTCAACTTCAGCTTCATCATCCGCTTCGGTTTCAATTACTTTTTCTAGATCAACTAATTTTTCGTCTTTACCTAGATCAATTAATTTAACCCCTTGTGCAGAACGACCTGTTTCGCGAATGCTATCAACCTTAGTCCGAATCAACACGCCACCTGTCGTAATTAACATAATTTCATCACCATCCGCCACTAGTTTGGCCGCAACTAATTTACCATTGCGCACTGACTCACCAATCGCTTTAACCCCTTGAGTGCCGCGCGATGCCAAACGATATTCTTCCACAGTAGTACGTTTGCCATAACCATTTTCAGTTGCGGTCAACACATTAGCTTTAATATCATCGGTAGTTAGTAAGGCTACTACTTTACAATCTTTACCGAGTTTAATACCTTTAACTCCGCGCGCCTGACGCCCCATACCACGAACTTCTTCTTCATTAAAGCGTACTGCTTTGCCACCATCCGAGAATAACATAATTTCATGTTTTCCGTTCGTCAACGCAACCCCAGCTAATTTATCTTCTTCATCTAGATTGATCGCAATAATTCCACGGGCACTTGGGCGCGCAAAAGCCGATAAATCGGTTTTTTTGACTATCCCTTGCTCCGTTACCATAAAGATAAATTGATCTTCACTAAATACTTTAACTGGCAAAATGCTGGTGATTTTTTCACCAACTTGTAATGGCAATAAATTCACAATTGGGCGACCACGGGTAGTCCGACTACCTTCAGGTAAATTGTAGACTTTTAACCAATACATCCGCCCCAAAGTTGAGAAGCACAACACATAATCATGGGTATGTGCAGTGAATAGATTTTGGATAAAATCATCTTCTTTGGTTGCGGCGGCAGTTTTACCCCGTCCACCACGTTTTTGCGTACGATATTCATCAACCGCCTGAGTTTTTACATAACCCTCTTTAGATAAGGTAACTACCATATCGCGTGGTTTAATTAAATCTTCCATGTTAATGTCAGCTGAATCAAATTGAATTTCCGAACGTCGAGCATCACCAAACTGTTGTTTGATCGCTATCATTTCGTCTGAAATAATTTGATTAACCCGTTCTGAACGACTTAAGATGTCAATTAAATCAACAATCAAATCCATGATTTCTTGATATTCTTTAGTGATTTTATCTTGTTCCAAACCAGTTAGACGTTGTAATTGCATTTCTAAAATGGCTTGCGCTTGCGCATCTGACAAGAAATATTCCGTACCATGTAAACCAAATTGTGGTTCTAAATTATCTGGACGAACTTGAGCAACATCCACCCGTTCCATCATTGATAAAACTAAACTTGATTCCCAGCTGCGTGCCATCAAACGAGTTTTTGCTTCAGGACGCGTCATCGAAGCTTTAATAATCTCAATCATCTCGGTCACATTCGCCAAGGCAATTGCTAATCCTTCTAAGGTGTGTCCACGCTCTTTAGCTTTACGCAATTCAAACACCGTACGACGCGTAACTACTTCACGTCGATGGTAAATAAACTCTTCAATAATTGATTTTAAATTTAATAAGCGTGGCTGACCGTTGACGAGTGCCACCATATTAATCCCAAAGCTATCTTGCATTTGGGTTAATTTATACAAGTTATTTAAAATCACACTCGCATTTTCATTGCGGCGTAATTCAATCACCACGCGCATCCCAGACTTATCTGATTCATCGCGAATTTCGCTAATACCCTCAACTAACTTTTCTTTGACTAGCTCGCCAATTCGTTCGCATAATTTAGCTTTATTAACTTGATATGGCAGTTCATCAATCACAATCGATTCACGGGAGTTCGAAATCTCTTCAAAATGTGTGCGTGCACGCATAATCACCCTACCACGCCCTGTGCGATAGCCCTGATGAATATCTTTGATCCCAAAAATAATCCCCGCAGTTGGAAAATCTGGTGCTGGAATAATTTCAATAATCTCTTCAATTGTAATTTCTGGATTGGCTAATAATGCCAAACAAGCATCAATTACTTCACTTAAATTATGCGGTGGCATATTAGTTGCCATCCCTACCGCAATCCCCGTAGTACCATTAACTAATAAATTCGGGATCCGCGTTGGCAAAACCAGCGGCTCATGTTCAGAACCATCGTAGTTAGGGCCAAAATTCACAGTTTCTTTATCAATATCTGCCAACATTTCATGGGCAATTTTTGACATGCGCATTTCGGTATAACGCATTGCCGCCGCACGATCACCATCGACCGAACCAAAGTTACCCTGTCCATCGACAAGCATATAACGTAGTGAGAACGGTTGCGCCATCCGCACAATCGTATCATAAATCGCTGAGTCACCATGTGGATGATATTTACCCATCACATCCCCGACAATACGCGCGGATTTTTTATAAGGTTTGTTCCAATCATTGGAAACTTCATACATTGAAAATAAAACTCGACGATGAACTGGTTTTAAACCATCCCGCACATCAGGCAACGCACGACCAACAATTACGCTCATTGCATAATCAAGGTAGGATTGTTTCATCTCCTCTTCAATGTTGATATTAACAACTTCACTAGCAAAAGAATGAATTATAGGGGGCTGTTCTTTACTCATTAATAGACCTTTTTCTAACTATTCAGTAGGATCTTACGCGCGCTAAATTTAATTAGTTCCATAATGCGCTATGCCGTTATAATTAACCGCATTAAATATATCTTAACTAAGTATTTTACCATATCTAGCGACCTCAAATAAAAATAAGCACAGAGGTTTAATCTGTGCTTATTTCTTAATTTAACTAACTGAATTAGCTTTTGGCAACTTCAACCATTTTTTTATTTTTTTGGTTTAATTTACGCATAATAATTTCAGCTTCATCCAGTGG
>JAIETT010000137.1 GCA_019744945.1 Burkholderiales bacterium | reverse complement strand
GTTTGATCAACGGGATCCCAATTCACCATCCCGCTTTTACGATAAATAACTCCGCTTTTATAAAGTTGTACAAATAACCATTGTTGCCAACGATAATATTCAGGTGTACAGGTTGCAATTTCACGTGACCAATCAAAACTTAAGCCCATATTGTTCAGCTGTTCTTTCATATTGGCAATATTTTGATAAGTCCATACCGCTGGCGCAACCTTTGACTTCATCGCCGCATTTTCAGCGGGTAAACCAAAAGCATCCCAACCAATTGTATGCAATACGTTGTAGCCATTAAGTTTATAAAAGCGCGATAAAACATCGGTTATGGTGTAGTTGCGGGCATGCCCCATATGCAATTTACCTGATGGATAAGGTAACATCGGCATGCAATACATTTTAGGTAATGGTGAGTCTTCTTTAACTTCAAAAACCTTGCTCTCACGCCATTTAGTCTGACATTTTTTTTCAATCGAACCGTGAAGATAATTTTCTTGCATAGTGTGCTTTCTCATTTAAGTATCAATAATTTTTTTAACGCGCTATTTTACCATGAAGTTAGCTAACTCGCTAAAATCGGATTTAATAATAACTCACCGTTATCCCACTGCAACTCCCTCTACAAACGCATACTCCTGATGAACAAGTTGTAGGACGTGTCGCCCAACTTATTGGCACAATAATCGTTGCATTCTTACAATTACTCGCACACGCTGTATCAACAGTTGCACCACTAGCTAATAAATAAATTATTGCTTTTTCACAATTACCACTACACGGGCTATTATAAATAAACGTATTATTGCAATTACCCGAACAACCTGTCGTCGTCGGGCCACACACATTAGAACCATTACAGTTTCCTGAACATGCAGCTAATGTCCTTCCATCGCAGTTACCACTCCCCGTGTGAGCAATGTCTATAGTACAACCACCACCAGATGAACTATAAGGCCTCTGTGTACCATCTGGGTTAAAGCACATATTAACTACTGGATTGACTACAGGTGGAATTAGAACTGCCAAGCATTTAGTAGGGATAACACTATTTGTCGCAATCGTATTTTGTTCATCAATCAATAATTGCGAATTATTATCCTGAATGGTATTACTTCTAGGTGTCGCATTGATACAAGTCGCTTGATCATTGCCAGCTGGTTCAAGCGGATAGACCGTATAAGTGTAAAGTTCTTTACTATTAGCATTCAAAGAAGCTACTTTTTGGCTAACCGCAGCAGGCCAAGCACCACTAGTTGCAGAATAAGCCCCATGTGTAGCATAATATTTCTCCATCTCCTGCATTAAATTAACTAATTTATGCTTTGCATTTTCTTCATTAGCACGAATCAAAGACTCTTGATATGATGAATACGCCACCTTAGCAATAATCGCAACGATTGCCATTGCAATAATAACTTCAATTATACCAAAGCCAAGCTTAGATTTATTTCTCATGATTTACACCATTAATAGTTTAGCTAACTTAGATTATAATCTAAATCGCACTGAATAACAAAAACAAATCTCCACATATCTAGATTGGGATAATTACAACACGTAGATCACTCGCTTTAAGTTCACTTCATGAAAATTAAAATAAATACTCTCAAATAAAATATAGCTCTACTTCTAGCACCATGAACGTCAAACACCCGCAAATTGCGGGTGTTCTTCTAGAATAAATATGCTACTTAGATATTTTCGACACTTGCCTTATGTTCCATCACTTCACGCATTGCTTTAGCCAATGGCTTAACAAAGCAGAATAAAATTAGCGCAAAACCAGTTGCACCGATTCCAATATACGCAAATAATGTTTGATAGCTATGTAAAATCTCTAAATTAGAAGTTATTTTAGTATCATCGACGCCACCAAATCCAGCCATCATGCCACCAAATTTCATCCCCATTGCGGAGGCCATAAACCATGAAGCCTGAGCAAACCCACCCAAACGAGCTGGCATTAGTTTAGAAACCATTGATAGGCCAATAGCAGAGATTAATAATTCTCCCAGCGAATATAAACCATAACCAAGGAATAACCACAGCATGGAAATAGTAGCATTCGCATCACTAAGATAACAACTTACCGCTAATAACAAATAAGCAAAGCCGCAAACTAACATCCCAAACGCAAATTTCGCAGGAATCGAGATTGGCGCGCCTTTATGTTCGGAACGAACATAAATAGTGGCTAAAATTGGCGATAACAAAAAGATATAGAATGGATTAAAACTTTGAGTTACTTCAGGTGGAATAGTAAAACCTAAGATTTCATTACGCACATTATGCACCGCAAACAATGTCAATGAAGTTGACATTTGCATATACATAATCCAGAATAAAATTGATTGGAACAATAAGATTAACGCAATTGTCATACCACGTTTTTCAAATAATTCATTCAATTTAAATCTAACAACTAGATACACCAATAATACAACCGCGGCGAATGAAAATAAAAGTTTTTTACTTAGCGCTGGATTACTGAGTAATAGACCAAGCCCGTAAGATAACGCCACAGCAATTACAGAAATTACTAACATCAAAATTAATTTATTACCTGCATTTTTACCTGTCTCATTATCACTCATGACAAAATATTTACGTAAAATAAAGTAGGACATTAAAGAAATAAACATCCCCACACCACATAGACCAATCCCAAAACCATATGAGGTTTTAACCGCCACAAACGGGATAATTATCATGCTGAAAAAACTGCCCAGATTAATTGACATATAGAAATAGGTAAAGGCTGAATCAAAACGTGGATCTGTAGATTTAAAACAACGACTTACAAAATTACCCGCATTAGTTTTGAAGAAAATATTACCGACTAAAACCATTCCCATACCCCAGTATAAGAAATGTACGTCAGAAACCACTCCAAAGCTACCGTAACCGACCATCAGAAAGACGATACCAAGCAAATAGGTACGGCGTAAACCAAGAATTTTATCTCCCAGATAACCACCAATGATTAGCAAGGCATACAACAAGGCAGAAAAAGAACTAAACAAATCGGTTGCTTGTGATTCTTTTAAACCAAATTTTTGAATAAAGAACAAAACCGCTACCGATTGCAAACCATAAAAGGCAAAGCGTTCCCAAAATTCAATAAATAATACCGCATAAAAAGTCTTTGGCATGTGCCAAAAACCATGTTTTTCATGAGCGAGCGCTGTTGACATAAGTTTCACCTCTAAAGTTATTAACTGGATTTTAACATAAACACTCCACGAAAATCTCAGGTTACTATACTGCACCGCAACATAAACAGTCGTAACTTGGAACAACTATGTTCCAAATACCGCTAATATGTTTAATTAAAATTACACTAATGATTAAATCAACACAAATTAGCTACACTTGTATCATTTCTCACGCACATAATAAAACCACAATTAATCGAATTAAATTGAGGCTCGCCTAACATCACACTCACAGGAAATGACTAATTAGAGCGCGTAACTTTTATCATAATCCGTAAATCCGAGCCAATTATCTTGCTCTAAGCCCTTACTAAAGCCACAAACTTTAAAGGATTCGCCCATTTCAGTGGGTGAAATTAATTTATTTATTTGATTTGATACGGCTAAATACTGATTATCCTGTAGCTCAGCTTGCAAATTCAACATCACAGCAGCTAGACCACAATTAAACAAAAACCCAGCTTGATTAGTATAACCAATGAAATCCAAATCATTACTCGTAGCGGTTGTCACAATACTCGTCCAATTCACACTCGTGGTAATATCAATCAGTCCAGGATATTGCAAAACATCATTTAGCACATGTTGGCGATAAAATCCCCGCAAAGTTCCACGGGTTTTCTCGGGATGATAATATTCACTTTCACCATAACCATAATCAATTAATAAAACTGCCCCATGCTTTAAGCTAGTTGCAAGGCTCCGCATAAACCCACGGCTCGCCAAATTTACCTCAGTTAAATAATCCGCATATGGCAAATCTAACTCTTGCGCGAGCGCTAAAGATTCGCTATCCAAAGGATAATTGGTATAATGAAAGCCCGTTGCATCATGCGTAACGCCAACCCCTGTAATAGCGCCATTATCAAAGGCGACCAAATTACACGGTTGCGCATCCAATACCTCATTGGCTAACATGACCCCCTCAAATTGCTCGGGTAGCCCAGTTAACCAAACCACCTTAGCCATAAATTGTGGAACTTGTTGGCGAATCGTCTCCGCCTGCCATTGCGCTAAATCAGCACTTAACTCCAAGATATAATAATATTCAATTTGCTCACCAAGCGCTTGTAAAATATCTGCAGCTAATTTGCCATTACCAGCACCAAACTCAAGAATTTGTGACTTAACTCCAAAAGCAAACAACTCACTCAATTGACGCGCCAATAATTGACCAAATACATTTGAAATTAATGGGCTGGTAACAAAATCTCCTTGTTCACCAAATTTAAATAATGGATTGCTGTAATAACCCAAACCTGGATAATATAACGCCAATTCCATATAGCGACTAAATGAAATCACCCCCTCACAGGCAGCAATTTCACTCTGAATAACTTGTTGCAAGCGCTGAGTTAAGTCATGCTCCAAAGGTGTTAATTTAAATAAATTTTCTGCTTCGTGACTATTCATCGGTAGTTCCTTTGGCTTGCGCACGCAAATTACGTTTATTCACAAATTCATCACGCGGAATGGCTTGTTGCCAATTAAACCACCAATCTTGGGTATAAAGCTTAGCCAATGTGGGATTGTCACGTAAGACTAAGAGATTTTCCGCATTTTTAGTTTCAGCCGCCTTAGTAAAATTAAATGATCCTGTAATCACCGTTTTGTCATCAATGATCATAACTTTATCATGATAAATGGCATGCTTTACATCAATCCGCAGATCAAAGCCTTGATTGGCAAAAAATGTGCTCGATGAGTATTTTTGACTAACTTGGCTTTTATCCAGAATAATTTTAACCGTCACACCACGTTTTTTAGCATCTAACAAAGCCTCGGCAATGTCTTTCGAGGTAAAACTATAGGCTGAGACTAATAATGTTTGTTTAGCTTCACCAATGGCTTTAACTACTACCTCAGTAACGCCGTTATTCGGGCTAAACGCGACTTCTATACTACCAGTGGCCTGAATTAATGTCGGTGGTGGTGAGCCATTATTGGCGAATAATCCTTCCAATTTATTCAATAAATTATCATTGGCAAAAACTACTCCTGCAGTTAATGCCACCAATAGAGGAATCAGCCAGCGCTTAATTTTCATGATGCTCAATACGCCAAAAATTAACTTGGTAAACCGCAAACCCAATAAGCATACCTAAGAGCGATGAAACCATTACATCACTTAACCAATGATTAATCGTGTAAACACGAGAGAATGCCACCATTAAGACCCAAATAATTAAGCCAACCCGCATAGCTTTAAGCTTATATGCCAGAAAAAATGGCACAACTGCGGCAACCGTGCTAATTACATGCCCCGATGGCATACTATTAAAAGCATAGGTTAACTCATTAAAATTTTTAACACTGCTTTCAAAAAAAGCAAAAAAATGCCATTGATCTAAACCAATTGCTGGGCGTTGACGATTAAATAAGAACTTCAACACTGCATTTGCCAAACCAGCATAAATTGAACTCATTAAACTAATCTTGGCACACACGGCTAATTTATTTAATTTAAAATAGTTGGCGGTCATAAACAATGTGAATAAAACCCCTCCAACAAAACCTCCCTCCGCACACGAACAGATAAAATCCCAGAAAACATAGCTATGTGTATGAAGATCCATCACTTTAACTGCCAGCGTGGTGGGGAGATCAAGATAATTAATAATCAGCAAAATTATGGGTAATGCACAAACTCCAACCAGCCAAAAGCGTTTGAAATTAAGCCCAATTTGACTAAGCGCGCCACGCCAATATCCTTCGCGAAGTAAGCTAATCAAAAATGGTGCCGCTACCACAATATATAAAGCCCCCATAACATTTAGAAATGGAGGCATACGGTAAGTAAAAAATTCCATCCGCTTAACCGATGAATTGTTTAACGGCAGCGACAATTTTATCCTGTGAGGCATGATCCAAATATGGATGCATTGGCAGGCTAATTACTTGCGCGGCAATTTTTTCTGACACCGACAAGTCTTGACCCTGATAATTCACTGCAAAAATTGGCTGTTTATGTAATGGAATCGGATAATGCACCGCAGTTGGAATGTTATTGGCATTAAGGTGCTTAATTAAACCATCACGATCTTTAACCACTAAGGTATATTGAGCGTACACCGAAGTATTTCCCGCGGCAATAAATGGCGTAACACACGCTGAGTCTTTAAATAATTCATCATAGCGTTTTGCAACTTGGTCACGTAATTGTACTTCGTTTGCAAAAATACGCATTTTAGCCAATAAAATCCCAGCTTGTAAAGTATCCAAACGACCATTGATACCTAAAACTGCATGATGATAACGTTTATCTTGACCGTGCACCCGAATCCAACGAATCTTTTGCGCTAATTCATCATCATTGGTAAAAATAGCGCCACCATCACCATAACACCCCAGTGGTTTAGATGGGAAAAAACTCGTAGTTGAAATTCGCGTTAAATTACACGATTTTTCACCATGATAGGTTGCGCCAAAACTTTGTGCGCCATCTTCAATCACCACCAAACCATGTTTTGCTGCAATTTGATTAATTGCATTAAAATCTGCACATTGACCATACAGACTAACTGGAATAATCGCTTTGGTTTTAGGCGTAATTAACGCTTCAATCTTATGTGGATCTAAATTATAAGTTTTTTCATCAACATCTGCAAAAACAGGTACCGCGCCTAACAACGACACCATTGAAGCGGTCGCAATAAAAGTAAAGGCTGGCACAATTACTTCATCTCCAGCTTGAATATCTAATGCCATCAAGGCGATTAATAAGGCCTTGGTTCCATCACAAACACCAATGCAATGTTTAGCCCCAGTATAATTTGCCAAAACTTGTTCTAATTCGGCAACTTTGCCCCCCATAATGTACTGACCAGAGTCTAAGACTTGATTAATTTCATTTAGTACATCAGCTTTAATTAAATTATATTGTTGTTTTAAATCAATAAATTGCATCGTTAACCTCATTAAGTATTGCTATTAGTATAGCGTAACCATTCATTAAAACCACCTTTTAATGAATACACATATTTATAACCCATTTTTTGTAACATATACGCCGAAATCAATGACCGTGCACCAACCGCACAAAACACGATCACAATAACATTTTTATCTGGAATTAATTTCTCCAAATCGCGTTCAATAACACCTTTCGATACGTGCAACGCATCAGGAATAGAACCGAATTGAACCTCGTGAGTTTCTCGTACATCAATCAAAGCATATGGCTTATCTGTACTCATGATCAATTGCATTTGCTCACAACTAATTTCAGCAGTAACCGCCCGCAATTCATCTAATAAACTACAAAAACCCAAACTTGCATATTGACTCATTATTACATTACTTTCATTAATTCTTGCTCTGAAGCAAAATAATCCAGCTTTAAATCCCAACTATCGTGCGTAAGTTGTTGGTAGAGCTGCCAGTGATAGCCAACGCCACATAACAGCGGTTTAATTGTGCGCTGTTCAAATGTTGCATCATAGTAGCCACCACCTTGACCTAAACGATACCCTGCGGCATCAACGGCCAAAACAGGGAGAATCACGAGGTCTAAATTATACCATTTTATTTCAGTAACTAACTCATAATCTTGAGGGTAAAAAACATCACGAAATTCTACGCTAG
>JAIETT010000247.1 GCA_019744945.1 Burkholderiales bacterium | reverse complement strand
ATACGTTAAAAGTCAAGGCACCCAAGAATACACTAACCTACATACGGGAAAGATCCAATTGGATCTTTTCTAAGGCAAGTTTGTCCTAACATACCGCGCTGCTTGCGGCGCGGTTTTTGATTTTAGCATGTGGGGTTTGTTTAAGTTGTTTAATTAGTTCAATTTCTTCAGGGAAAAAAGCCTCACCGCTGGATTTTAACACATCATGAAATGGCATTCTGCTATAGTTTAGGTCTTCTTTCATTACAATTGGCCAAGGGTAAATTGTCTGTGTTTTACCTTCAACCAAGCCCCATTGAAAGCAACCAATATTATGCTTATGGAAGAAGGGTAAATGTGTCGCAAAAATACTATTCACATGTCTTGCTAACCATTCCGTGCATAACATTGGGCGTTCATATTTTTGAATAATCTTTACCACTTCATGCATTCGATCGAGTTGGCAATAAGCATGAAATGAAATTATATCGGATAATTCTAATGCTTTTATATCTATTGGATGAACTAAAATTTCTTCGTACTCCGCAGTTTCTAAGACTGGAACATGCCATCCACCAACAGTTAGTGGCTGAATCAAATCAATTTCTCGAGCCCATTTAAAGGTTAGCTCCATTAATTCTTGAGCAAACGGTTCTAATTCGGCAGATACAGGACGATCTCCGTCTAATGTAAAAACCATTCGATTACCTGGTTCATTATATAGATCCCAGAGTAAAATTCGTTTATCATGTTTAAAGTGGTTTAAAATATCTTTTACATAAACTTCTAGATTTCCCCATTGAGATTTATCCATAACTACTTTTCTGCCAGGACTGGCTACGGCCTGACTATTATGGAGTCCATTAATTGGCGCCGCTTGAACACCTAGCATTGGTTCTGCACCTGAAAAGCCACAATCATCAAATAAGCAGAGAACTACCATCAGATTATTTTTAGCCGCTGCTTCCAGTAATTGTTCTATTCGTTCAATCAATCCATCACGATCATTTTGCCAAACAATATAGGGTAAATTAGTCCGTAATGCATTGTAGTTGGCCGCGGCAGCCCAAGAAAATTCCTCTTTAATTTGAGTTAAATTAAAACTTTCCTTTTGCCACATTTCATTCCAATTAACAGCACTACGCGGTAGATAATTAAATCCAACGATCCAAGGTAATTTTTTGCTCCACTCTTGAGCTTGTTTAGTTGTCCATTGCATATATTAAACTGCCTTTCTTAGATACTGTCATAATTGTAAAATTTTAGAATAATAATTTTTAGAAGTGAACCAAGTGCTGGTAACAGCGCTAGACTAAAAAATAAACCATTTAGTGCAAAACTTGTTTGTTGATGATTGGCGCTATAGCCAATTATAATTAAAACTAATCCAGTTACGCCACCTGATACAGCAATAGCTAATTTACCTGTAAATGTTTGTCCTGCAAACATAATTGCCTCACAGCGATTGCCAGTTTTTTGGGCAGCATAATCAATCGTATCAACAATCATTGCTGAGAGTAATGGCCATGTAATAGCATAAATAATTCCAGTTAAAGCAATAAATATAAAGAATGAAATGGTGTTTCCATAGCCGATGAAGAAGAAAAAGATTAAGCGAAGTACAATATCGGCATAACAAAGAAGAAAAATTAATTTCTTTTTGCTAATTATATCAAGTAAAAATGGGACACCAATTAATCCCAGTGCGCAAAAAATATTTATAACGCCATACATAGATAGATATTCAACATTCTGCATGTTGTATGTAAAAAAATACACGGCAATTGCCGATGCTACGTTGGTAAATAAATTGGTAAAAAAAGCTAATAAAATTAAAAACAGTGGTTTATTCGCTAAAATAGTTTTAAATACATCAATTAAAGAAATTTTGCTCTCATTATGCTGTACACGTTCTTTAGTATTGCGGTAGCCAAAATTCATTAAAACTAGCGCAATGAGCATTAAAATTGCGGTTGAATAAAGGTAACCATTTTCTAAATTTCCTTTGCCAAAATAGTTAATCATAAGTGGCATTACAAATAATGGAATTGCGATACCAATTGAAACTGCTAATCCAGCGTAGCTAACTAATTTTGAGCGCTCAAGTGGATTTGATGTCATCACAGCTGACATTGACCAGAATGGTACGTCTGACATTGCATAGAAAGTCCCCCACAGCATATATGTGCCTGCCGCATAAATAATCTTAGTTGTATCGTGTAAATCAAACTTAGTAAAACATAAAATAGTTGAAAATGCCACCAAAAATGGAGTGTATTTCAAATAAATTTTAAATTTACCATGCTTTGAATGAAAAGTATCCATTAGCCCAGCAACCAAAGGATCAATGAGTGCATCCCAAGCGCGTGCTACTAAAAAAATAATACTTGCAGTAGCGGCACTAATTCCAAAAATATCGGTATAAAATATCATGGTGAAACTACCAGCCAAGCCAAAGCTAATGCACTGACCTGTTCCATAACAAAAATATGCGAAACGTTCCTTTAGACTGATTAACATCAAAATCTCCTTGTTTTTAGGCGTAATCAATTAACTGATTTAATCAATATATTTGTTGACTAATGTATTTATATATTGATTAATGGATTGTACAATAAATATATATAAATGTCAATCTAAATTAGCTTTTGAATCAATTATATACAGCATATAATGGATACTTATATTTAAATCGTTTATGAACGCAATTAAATTTTAAAATGGTATAATATCTTAAGTTGTATTTACGAGGAAAATGATGAAAATAAAAATTAATTCGCAGAATGTTGCTTTTTTTAATGCGCTAGCTTCTAGTACGCGTTTGAAAATTATTGAGTTACTTATGCCTGCTCATAAAAATATTAAAGAATTAGCCACGCAGTTAAATTTATCTTCTAGTATCGTTGCAAAGCATATTGAAATTCTTGAAAATGTTGGCATTATTAAATCAAAAACCATCAAAGCCAATCGAGGTGTGCAAAAAGTCTGCCAAGTGGTTCTAACTGATTATCATTTAGTCTTTGATGAACGAAATAAGTCTAATGAACTGATTCAGGAGTTTGAAGTTAATATTGGACACTTTGTAAATTATAGCGTGTTTGGAACTTGTGGGTTGTCTACGCGTGACGCTTTCATTGGTATTTGTGACGATACGCGCTATTTTAGTCATCCTGAACGTGTTAATGCTGGTATTTTATGGTTTGCACATGGGGAAATAGAATATGTGTTACCCAGCTTTTTATTTAACTCACTATCTAAAATTAAAGCACTTGAATTTAATTTGGAAATTTGTTCAGAAGCACCAGGTATAAATGAGAATTTTATGTCAGACATCTATTTTTCAATTAATGGCACTCATTTAGGCACTTGGTTAAGTCATGGCGACTTTGGGAATAAAAAAGGTAATTTTACACCTCGTTGGTGGTATTTAACCGAATATGGTGATTTGGTGAATATTAGGATTGATCAAAGTGGTACATATATAAATGAACAATTAGTCAGTGAAATTACTATCGGGCATTTAAACTTATCTGACGTGAATGATAGTTTTTTAAAAATTAGCTCACCAATTAATACGAAAAATCCAGGAGGGGTTAATCTTTTGGGTAAAGGATTTGGTAATTATGATCAAGGAATCATGATGCGAATCATTCGTGCATAACTCGCCTAAGTAGTGTGGTTTTGACTATGCTATGCTACAAATAACGAAATGGAGTCTATTTAGAACTCCACTTCATTACGAAGTATATATTTGCTAGATATACCTTAACCAAGATTCATTATTAAATATTTTCAATAATCACGTCATAAGGCTTTAGGTTATATTTGCCAAATTGAACTGCTTGACGATTGTGATTCAAGATAAATTGTTTCTTGCCACGTTGAATAAATTCCACTCCAAATGGCGTTTGCTTAAACTCAAGACTATGCGCATTTAAAGCACGTTTCGCGATTTTTAACCAAAACTCTTCTTCAACTACCGCCGTTGCCACATGAATTAGTTTACCTTTACCAACTAGCGATTCGGTTACCGCAGAATAAGCCGCAAATTCATCGTTATAGCTATAAAGACTACGGGTTTTATCAGGCGTGATAATTTCTAACATATCGCGCCAAACACTTGCCGAATATTCGCTGTCAGTATTGCTAATACTTTCCGTACGAGTTTGACCTAATGACTCAATATAATAACTCTTGATACCAGCCAATTTCAGCCACGGATTAACTTGATTAAAATAGACTGCATTATCATAATCTTTAATTCCAGCTCTAAAGCTACTAATTACCGTACCACCGTTATGCATAAATTTCTCAAGCACGGCAATTTGTGCGGCTGTTAAGAGCATCGGTGCAGCGAGCAAAATTATCGAGTAATGTTCAATTGGTTGACGAATATCAATTACATCAATCGGCACATTTAAGCGTTTAAAACCTTGATACAAGCGAAAATGCTCGTGCTGAATATCTAAACCCGTTGATTGTGGCTGAATTTTCCACGCGTAAATATTATCTGGATTATAGAGTAGCGCAACTTTAGCTTTTATTGGTAAATTAATTTCGGCTTGATGTTGACTAGCTTCGTTAAAAACTTGGATCATTTCATGATAACGTGGACCATCTTGATTATCTTGATCTAACACACCATAACAAAATTGTTCCGCGCCTTTGGTGGCTGTGCGCCAGCGGAAATAAATTAAATTATTACAACCGTGTAGCATGGCTTGCCATGACCATAAGCGCGCTTGATTGGGACGCGGTAAATAACCCATGATGGTATGGGCTTGTGCGCCAATTAATTGTTCGGTAATCCAAAAGTTTTTGCCGGGTAAAAATCCGCGGGTTTGATCCAATTTCATGGCAATTTTGCCATATTCGACAGGTTGCTCCAAGCCGCCCCAAACAGGATAATTATTCAGCGCTACCACATCGAGTTGTTCCGAAATGTCGGTAAAATTCTGCGCTTTGTTAAAATAATCCCCGGGGTAGTTATGGGTAATTGTTTGGGTTGGGCTAACTATTTCACGGAGTAATTTAGCTTGACGCGCGGTAAATTTGGTGATAGTTTGCGCCCTAAAACGATAAAATGCCAACATTAAGCCCGGGTTTTTAGCTGGAATAGTTGGTTTAGGTAATTCAATTTCACTAAAATCATTATAGCTTTGCGACCAAAAAACTGTACCCAAACGATAATTTAAATCTTCAATCGATTCAAATTCTTTTTGTAAATAATTTTGAAATTCACGTTCGCAATGTGCGCAGTAACACCAATCGCTGGTTTCATGTCCGAGTTCATTATCAATTTGCCATGAAATTACCGCCGGATGGGCAGAATAGGCTTGTGCCATTTTGGCGCTAATTAAATCACATTTTGCCAAATAAACTGGCGAATTTAAACAAGCTTGACGACGTCCACCAAAATGACGTTTGATACCAAATTCATCGACGGACAAAACCTCGGGATATTTTTTCGCCAACCAAGCAGGCAGCGTCGCCGTTGGTGTACCCAACATAACTTTGATGCCATAATGTTCGGCACGATCTAGGACGTGTTTGAAAAAATCAAATTGAAAATTGCCTTCGCTTGGCTCCATTAAATGCCATGCAAATTCGGCAATCCGAATGCAATTTACCTTAGCGCTAACCATGCGCGCCAAATCTTGCTCTAAAAATTCCGCATCCCATTGTTCGGGATAATAATCGACTCCTAAATACATGTTTGCTCCTTTTTTGTAATAACAAGTAATTTTTTTATTTAAATCGTTTTCTAAAAACTAGGCTGTTCTTAATTTAAATTAAAGTTCGATATAATTAAGTTATATCCATCACGAATCAGTCTTTCACTCCTTGCGTTTATCAAAGCATTCTCAAAATTTTCATAACTATAATATAATTTACAAAAATTTTGTAACACTACGAGGCTTGATGATTTGTATATCTCAATTTTTTCATTAAATGATTTACTACGGCATTTTGTGTTTAAAGTTTCTTCTATTACTACTAAATTGCCAATGTTTACTGATGGCACATTTCCATCATCAGATAAGATATGTTCTATATTGTAATGTGGATCGGTTAGCAGATTAAATGAGTTTATTTTTTTAGATTTGTAAAATTCAATAATATTAAAGAACTCCCTAATTTCTTTACTGTTTTTATATTTTTTATTATGATTAGAGTAGCGTTTTTCTAGCATATGTATTTTAAACTCTTCTTCAGAAGGAAGCTTAAGTTTAAGCTCTGCTATAAACAATTTTAATTTTACAAAACTATACATCGTATTAATCTCTTTTGCTGTAGCAATATATAGTTTTTCGTATATGTTAGCTTGTTTCTTACAAATTGAAAATGTAAAATGAAAATATTCTAGTTGACGTATTACATTTACCAATTGGTTTTCTTTTATTTTTTGGTCAGTATATTGTATAATCAATGAAATTAAAATTGGCATTACTTGTTTTATTTTAAAAGTTTTAAAAAAAATTAATGAAGAAATCATTTGATCTAAATTTTTTTGCTCATTAAAAAGAAGATTTCCATCATCCATTCGTATTACTGACTCTTGGCTTACTCTTTTTTCACACTTTAACTCAGTTATGAGATGAGAAATGGTTGAATACAGCGCCAATTTACTTAAAAAATCATCAATGTAATTATCGCGATTAGTATTTGATAATAATTCTTTTTTTATGTGTCTATATATTTCTTCGCTACTACATTTTTCATAGTTTAAAATCCAATAGACTTCAATCAGGTAATCAAAGTTTTTTGTTGTATCAATGGAGTTTCTAATTTTTGACCACACTGAAGCATGTAATGATTTTTTGTTATTGCTCGTGAATTTTAGAATTAAGTTTTTAATTCTGTCAGAAAGTAATAGTGGCTGACCTCTTGAATTTAGTGTTTCAAACAGAGTGTATCCATCGACTTCTGTTTCGACAATATTTTTGATAATTTCAAGTGAAAATATTGTATCTCTAAACGTATCTAAAGTAAATTCTTGGTTTTCAATACTTAAATTTATAGATTTTAAAAAATAGTTATAACTATTTTCAATTGACTTCTCAAGAGATGACTCTGCTTTCATTTCATTTTTAAGCGAGGTCTGACCTTGAATTATTCTATATTTGAAATAATCTCCAAGAGTGTCATTTTCAAGTAGAGGAATAATTGTTTTACCATCTCGATACTTTTTGTTTAAGCATGTATTTTGAATAAATTCACTTTGTGTTATGTCATTTTTTGCAATGTAAACATCTCTAATAGCGGCAAGAACAATTATCAATGAAGTTATTCTTTGTTGCCCATCAAGAATAGATAGTGTATTAATGTTTTCCGCTTTATGAAAAATACAATTTCCAATGAAATAAGGTTCTCCAGTTGGATCTTTGCAAGCCTCAACAATATCTAAAAAAAAGTCTTCCCAGTTTTTATTATTCCATGTATATTCGCGTTGGTTGTCAGGAATAATAAACTTTGAGGTCTTAAATAGGCTTTCAATAGAATCTTGCGTAGGTGTAAATTTCATGGTAATCTTTCTAAAATATTAAATAATTTTGTTATTAGTTTTCAATCAGCAACAACAAAATGCTTTGTGGATGCATTATCGGCAATTGAACCCCGATCTTAGTCAAAAGACTACCACTCATAATCACCTCATCAGTACAAATACTTGGTTTTTCTTTCATTAGATAACCAGTATTTTCTTGTGTATTGAGTAGTTTCAAGTGATAATTAAATTGTGGATTTAGGTTTGGAATGCGTAATTTACCTGCAAGCATCTGCGTTGGAAAACCATTTTGTGCAATTGCAAATAGTCCTTGCGTTTGGGTTGCATCGATTACGCCATAAACATTTTGACCAGCATCGTTGGAATCTAA
>JAIETT010000243.1 GCA_019744945.1 Burkholderiales bacterium | reverse complement strand
AATCGACAATTTTGTCGACATGCATCATATCATTAAAATTGAATAGCTAGAATTAAATTCCTTCAATTGATCTAGAACTAAACGGCATAGAAATTATTGGTGTAGCCAAGGTCTTTTTACTAGTCTCACCCACAAAGGTCATGCTATAATTGAACGAAGAACTGACATCGTAGGTCGTTGGCTGATATTTAAATACCACCGTGCAACTTTGACCTGGTTCTAAACTACTCACGCTTCGTACTGGTGAACACGTCGGACAGAAACACGTCGTTCTGGTAACATCCATAGTTACATCATCTGGATAGCTACTTAGTTCAGGAAAAATCATCTCAGATAAAACTTCATCCGTCGAATTTGTAACAACATACGAAATTAATCCAAATTGACCAACAGGAATATAGGTTAACCAATTGTTGGCATAATCATAACTCGTTGCTAAATCTAATTGAGCACCAATTATTGCGCTACTAAATGGAATTTGAATTGCACCAGCTGCAGTAATTTTTAATAACATGTTAACTGGGTTAATACTATATACCGCCGTGTTCACCGTAGCCACCGTTGAGATGACTAAGTTACTATTTTTTTCAAAATAAGCAACTGTGCTACCATTCGAGTCAACACTTAGCGGAGCATAGATATATTTATTAACTGAATCGCTAAAATTAGCTACAGCTGTATCGCCTGCAAGCAAGCCACTTATTTGCAGATTCATTTTATACAATGTAACTGGATTAGTTCTCATTGATAACTTTAAATTAGTGGTTTTAAGTTTAGTTATCGTCAAATTTTGACAACTAGTTTGCATAAAATATTTAGCTTGCATCGGATCTGCATAACCAACAGGAACACAGACCTTGTAGGCATAACCAGTACCTGTTTGTTCGATTCCTGGTACGTTTACAGAAGAACCTTGTGCAATTGTCCCACTATACACAATATTATTGCTGTTTTTAGTATTAATAATTGTCACTGGTAAATTTATACTTTCACCACTTAACAAGGTAGCTAATGAAATTGAAGCATTCCCAGTAGTAACGCTCGTTGCATAGGTAACGGTTTGGGTGGCAGTTTTTTGCGCAGCAACGCTAATTGCTCCATTAGCCACAGAATAAGTTACCTTGGTATTTGCAATTGGTGATCCAACCACTGTATATTTACCAGCAGGGACACCCGTCACCGTTTGTGAATAAGATTTACCAAAAGCAGACTCTGGAACCTTAAAGCTAGCGACAGAAGTACCATCGATTGGATTAACTAGTGACACTGCTAACCCTGAACAATTAGCTCCAACACCACAAGATGCAGCGGTTGTAACTACCGTAACCTTAGCTGAGCCCATCGTCGTAGTATAAGTGACCGTATCGGTTGTAGTTGCACCTGCTTTAATTACTGGAGCAGCATTAGAGCTTACGACGGTTGTATTACTCACAGTTGACAATGTTACTGTATAGTTACCTGGTACCAAATTAAGCACCGTAGCTGAATAAGTTTTACCAAAAAACTCAGCTGGTACTGTTACCGCTCCAACAGCAGAACCAGTAGCATTATTAACTTGAGCAGTTAAATTGCTACAATCAGTCCACACACCGCACCCAGCCGCTACGGTATTAATCTTTAGTGATAATGTGCCTGATTTAACCACCGTCGTTGCCAGCAATGATTTCTCTGCACCTGAATTAGGTTGGCTTAATGCCTGCAATTCACCAGTCTCATTTCCTAATGAAACTCCGTCAATTGTAGCATCACCCAAACTAACCACGCTCAATGTTTTATTCGCCCAACTATAATCAAATGACTCACGATCGGTTTGATTAATTAAACCACTAAAAATTAAAGTTTTATCGGCATTAATTAACAATGGTTTATCCACTGACACAAAGCTACCAATTTGTTGGTTCGCTCCACCAGAGGAGAATTCAATTTCCAAACCTGAAGCTTTATTATAAAACTTACCTAATACAATAGCATCACCGCTAGTATCTTGAGCAACAAATTTAAGATTTGCTTGCGCTAACGATTGTGCTGAGTGACAAGTATTGCTTAAAGCAAGACTTCCATCAACAGCAAATACGCCATTAATACAGCTGTTTTTTACAAACTGCCCACTAGATTTGCTAGTGGCTGGTGCCGCTATTACAGCTTCATTAATTGATTGTTGTGCAACATTGCCTTGTGTACCACCACCGTTACATGCGCCGAGCATTATACTCAGCAAACAAACTGCGATGTTATTGTGAACATTAAAAATACTTTTTTTTATCAAAACCTTAACCACCTTTTCTATAATGTTTTATGAGGGCATAATTATAACAGATACCATCAATAAACTCTGTCCCATTAATAGGACAACCATAAATTCAGCATTATTATAAATACAATTCTCTAGCTCACTAGTCAACATTTTTGTTGACTAGTCTTTAATTCTCCAGTATGTTACAATCACGAGTTATTTAAATAATATTAAACATTATCATGATCCCATGCGATTAATTATTTACTTTCTTTAAAACATTTGAAAACAAAACTATAGCGATTGCCAAAACTTTTAAATATTTCGCAACCTGCAATCAAAAGGCAGATTCAAAACTTAGAGCATTCATTTGATAAAGAGATCGTTCATAGTCTTTATTGCTAACAACATTAAAATGACCAAATTTGACAATTAAATTTATGACAAACTCAAAGATAAAGAAAAATAATGGGAATGGTTCTTAAGCCATCTATTTGAAGACAACCAAAATATTGGTGGTGCACTCAAGATGCCACTACCAATGAACAATCACAACAACGTTGCTCAAATCCGCAATATAATTTTACTTATTGTTTGATAGAGCTATTTTAGGTGCTTAAATGAAAAGCAAATTCAAAAAACCTGTAAGGCTAATTGTCCGATACCAAAAAATAATTTTATTTATAATCACCACAATGAGTATCACCTTATCAGGCATTACTGGCTGGTATCTTCATAAACAACAACAACGTGCAATCATAAGTGAATTTCAAAAAGACGTGAGCATCCAAACCTTATCACTCTACCGTGAATTAGACCATAGTATTAACGCTTTAGATTTATTTAGCGCTGGATTTAATACTCAAACCGCTCTTGATTATAAATCGTTTAGTCTTAATTCTGAAAGAGTCTTAGATACAACTAGAGCCATTAAACTACTGGCATTTATAAAACAAGTTAACAACTCTGAGCGGCTTGTTATTGAGCATAAACAACAAATTATAGACCCAAGTTTTCATATTTTAGAACAAAGCCAGACCAATGCGATGGTTGCAGCCAAAATACGTCCAAAATACTTCCCTATTTTTTATACTTTCCCCGTACCGCAAGAGGTGTCTATTGTTGGTTTAGATATTGGTTCTGATCCAGCTGTGCTAAAGGCACTCAAAGCAGCAGCAGAAACAAAAAAAGTAAATGCAACACTTACCTCTCTACAAAGTTATCCACATAAAAAATTATTATTAGGAATTGCACCACTCTATAACAAAAGCGTCTCTCTAAAAGACATGAATTCAAGCCAACCGGCTGAATTCATGCTAGCGCTATTAAATCTTGAGCAAATTTTTAACGCTTCAGTTTTCAGTAATAATTTAGCTAATGTTGATCTAAAAATTATCGATAATAATGCATCAACTCCAGATAAGCTACTCTATCATCACAATAGTTCTGATACTAATTCAAAGCTAGAAGTAGGTCTAACCTCGATAGTTAAGTTACCCGATGATTACAGCAGTATTGACTGGAGTTTAGTTGCCACCCCCTCTGAAAGTTATCTTCGGGTTAGACAAAATAAAATCCCTGAGCTAGCATTCTTACTTGGGTTAGTTTTTAGTCTTGTTCTTAGCGCATATTTAAGGATAATGTTAAAACAAACCAGAATTATTGAACGATTGGTAGAAAAGAAAACGCTGGAATTAAAACTCTCCAATGAACAACTAATTATTTTAAATCGCACCGATGCGCTAACTGGAGTAGCCAACCGGCGTTATTTAGATACAATGCTTAACCATGAATGGTCTCGAGCGATTCGAAATCAATCGACTATATCTTTCATTTTTATTGATATAGATTTCTTTAAATTATACAATGATAATTATGGTCATGTTAGCGGTGATAAATGTTTGAAAACAGTTGCCATAACTTTAGCGGCAACATTATCACGACCTGCCGATCTCTGTGCTCGCTATGGTGGTGAAGAATTCGCAATAATTCTACCTGAAACCCAACAAGCTGAAGTTGTTGCGGAGAAATGTCGGCGTGCAATTCAAAATTTAGGTATTGTCCATAAATTTTCGACAACAGCGGAAATTATAACGATCAGCCTTGGGGTTTGTAAAATAATTCCAAAAGTAGGAAGCAATCCTAGCACTATTATTGAATATGCCGATCATGCACTTTATCAAGCTAAAATTACTGGTAAAAATAAGGTTGTAGTAATAGCTAATCCACTTGACTAATCTTGAGTAGCAGACATAAAAAGAAAAGACCATCATACAACATTAGATGCTTGCTTTATCAAATCTGTCCAACCTTTTTTGCTGAATTAAAGATTCAATTTCTTCGGTTGGTAAGGGTTTAAAGAAATAATAGCCCTGAAAAAACTTACAACCTATTTGCCGTAAAATCATGTAGATCTCCTTGTTTGCTACTCCTTCAACAATTAAATCCATTTCTAAGTCGACAGACAAGCCCAGTAAAGATTTAATAATAAATTTGGATGATTTGCCACGATATCCATCACTCAACAATTGTAAAACTAAAGACTTATCAATTTTTATAACATCAAAATCACATGCGATTAAACGTTCAAAAGAAGAACTCTTCACACCAAAATCGTCAATTGACAACGTAATATTATGAGAGTGAAGAAGTTTAGCTGCCGCCATAAAAACATCTTCATTCTGAACTTCATTTCTTATAAACGCTTCTTCTGTAATTTCAAATTCCAACTGTACCAAATTAAGATCTAAATCACTCGCTTGAATTATATGCAACAAATTTTGAATATGCTGCAAAAACCCACTCGATGATGGTGAGACATTAATAGCAAAACAATAATGCCGTTGTCGAAGTTCTTCCTGCCAAAAAGTACTGTGTAACAACTTAATTAGATTATTAAGCACCCATTCATCAAATTTTTCTGTAAAATGATTGCGCTGAATAGATGGCAAAAAGCTACTTGGTAAATAAACCTCTCCTCGTAAAACTAATCTGGTCAAAACTTCAAGCCTAATTACAACACCCTGATCATTTAATACAGGTTGTAAAAATAGTTTAAAACAATTATTTAACAAATAACTTTCAATTAATAGCGGATTATCAAGACGGTTATTTTGTAAAAATGGCAAATTATTATCATAAAGCACAAAATTAATATTTTCACGACGTGCATAATATAATAACAGGCTCAAATTACTTAAAATAGCTTGGGCATCAAATTTATATAATCTTGTATTTACAACTCCACTGCTAATTACAACATCAACGAATATATTTTGCAATTTAATTTTACGACCAATATTACTAAATAATTGCTGTAACTCCACAACTGAATAACCTTTTACCAAAATGATAAACTCATCATTTCCTACGCGGTAAATGCATTCTTTACCAAAGATCACCGATAAGCGTGTGGCTAGACTAAATAGCACATGATTACCATCTTCAATAGAATAATGTGTATTTATGAACTTAAAATTATTAATATTGACCATAGCTATCAATTGTTCACTATCCAATGGCAGCAAATTGAGAACATCATTAAAATCAGAAATGTAGGCATTACGATTCTGCGCACCAGTGATCAAATCATTTTTATCATGAAATATAGCTGGTTTCAGGATTTTAGACAACGTGTTACTGATTGGCTTAATCAATAATTGCAAGAGTAATGCATGCTCATGCATAAATCCATTCTCTCGATTAACTAGCAGCAAAACCCCAATTAAGACCCCATCATTAAAAAGAGGAACTAGTAGATAATTATCCAAGGTTAAAATAAAATCTGGCAAAATAAAATGATTATGTTCCAGAATTTCATTCACGATAACAGGTCGTCCAGCTAGCAACGTTTCCATCAAAAGTGTATTTTCAACTGAGGTAAAATCTATTTGCCGTAATTGATTTGCATATTTAGCTCCAAGCTCAGGGTTCAAATTTGAACCCGCAAAACCTTTCAAACTTAATGCAGCTATATTACTCGTCAAATCAGTCCCAAGTTCCGCAACAAAGCCATATTCAGCATTCAGTATTTTTAGCGAATAATCAAGTAAAAACTGTAAATTATTACTAGAAAGCTCATTACGACATGGGTTGAGTATAAAATTTTTAAGTTCCACAATTCTATTAAATAAATCCAAAACCATATTTTTGAGGAGTAAATTATCCTCACCAAAGACCAAAATATAACTAGTACTACCAATTAAATCAATTCCATAACTCATCAAATTTAGTGTAATTTGATTTCCATTTAAATCGGTTAAGTTAATTAATTTTGCTGAGTCGCTAATTTTATTTATTTGACTTGATTCATCGCTTGCCAAGTCATTCGCCAGATGAGAATTATTTTGCAACGAGATTAAGGAATTTATATTTTGTTGCACTAGCTGAGATCTGCTTGCCTTAAATAGCTGACATGCCAACTGATTTACATATGTGATAATATTAAATTCATTAATTATGATTACATTTAAATCATAAAATTCAGTAACCTCAAATAAATCTTTAATTCTTAAATTCATCGGTGATTTTCCTCAGCAGCTCTTATTTATTTTTAACCTTAATGGTCTCGTTCAGCCAACCTGAAACCAACACAGAATTGTGTTTCATTGCTTCAATATAACCTATTATTCTAGAGAGTAATCTATAATCGAATTGTAACCATAATAGCGCAATTTATCAACAAAATATTATTGCTGGTCCTCTATGTTTATAAAAAATTCAATCAATCCAACAATGTATAAACTTAAATTCGGTAGAGCATCAACAATTAATTATTATCGTGCGTGAGCAATATAACCATATAAAACCCAAGCATTAATTAACTTCACCATATTATTTTATTTAACAGCATTTAATTTAATTAATTTTTTTGTTGTAAACTAAAGTTTTGCACACGCTGTTGTAGTACTAACAACTCCAAAGCCGCCGCAGTTCCTGGCACAGAATAACCATCAGGATAACTGGTGTATGCTTTACCACGTGGTAGATTCGGAAAGTTATTATGGTTTGGACTCATCGCAGTTTTCAGATTAACCGGCATGCCATAGCGAATCAAATCAACTGGACGAACTACTACTTGTTGTGCATTATTTGTCACAAAATCTTCAACTAATTGACGAAATTTCAAATCTGAGGTTAAATCATAATTTTCCAAGAACAAACTAAAATATTGCCAATACGCCAAACGAAAAGCAATTCCATCACCGTCTGCAAACCAACCATTTGCTTGCAGATAACCATAATCATCCCAAAAACCAGCATGTTGCAAGCTTAAAGCATAACTTGCCACCACCAATTTCTTGGCAAATTTAAGATACTGGGTCTTTCCTGTTAGCTGTGCTAAAATTGCCATCCCAGGCAAAACTACACCTTGATTATAGGTGAAGATTTGGTTTACAACCTTACCACTTGAATCTTTGATGCTCGCATCCAAGCCGCGCGTAATTACACCATCCATCAATAAACCATCTGAATTTAACTTATCAAAGTAAGCTAAAAAATAACCATCTGCAACTGATTGAGTATCCTTTAATACTCGTGTATAATCGTATTTTGAATTATCTTCACCATACTTAAATTTAATTAACTTCGCTAACCTCGCACCAGCGGTGACATAGAGCGAATTTGAAATAGTGGATTTATACTCCGCGGCTTGACCAACACCACTAAACCACATGACACTTTTTGCACCTGGTGTCGCAATTTCATTGATATAGTCATCGCGTGTAATTCCATCAACGAATATTTTATATGCATAATCCAACATTTTTTCCAAATTT
>JAIETT010000170.1 GCA_019744945.1 Burkholderiales bacterium | reverse complement strand
GACACGATTATTATTAGTTACATTGTCAAAGATCCGCAGTTATTAGCCACTTATCGTGTCGCAACGATAATTCCCTTTGCGATTAATTTTATTCCCAATATTGCGGTGAATTATTATTATCCCGAATTTGCCAAAAATGCCCACAATCCTTCACAGATTCGTAAATTAGCGCGTTTTGTGGCAAAACGGATGTTTCTCTTTAGTGCGGTAGTTAGTTTAATGTTAATTCTTTTAGCCAAACCGTTGCTATTATTAATTTTTGGCACTAGTTATACGGATAGCGTGGTGCCATTTCAAATTATTAGTTTTGGCTATTGGATAATTGCAACCTTTCGTACGGTAAATGGCAATATTTTAGCTGCACTAGGTAAGGCTAAATTAAGTTTCTATTTGACATTTATTATTTTATTGGTTAATATTGCTGTAACCTATTGGATGGTCGCTAAATACTCAATTGTTGGTGCGGCTAGTGCAATTGTGTTAATGTATACGTTCTCTTCATTGGTGGGCTACTTTACCTTGAAGATTATTTTAAGAACTATGGAGCAGCAGAATGCTTAAATTTAATGATTTAGCTAACTTTGAAATTGTTCACCCTGAGCTTACGATTCGTCGTTATCAAGATTCTGATTTTGCTGGTTTGGCAGCAATTTTTGAATGTGAATTCTTTAGGTGGTTTTTTACCAATTATACTGATTGCGCGGAATTTGTAGCTGAGAAAATGGCTGAATTTGAAAAAGGCAATTTGGTGATGTTGGTGATAATTGAGAATAGCACACAACAAATTATTGGCACAAGTTCGTTGTACGAAATTAGCTTACGCCATAAGCGTTTGGAGTTAGGTTCGAGTTGGTTATCACGTCAACATCAAGGTAAACACTATAATGCGCTAATTAAGCTGCTATTGATTGATTATTTGATTATGTCGCTGGGGTTTAATCGCTTGCAATGGAAAACTGATGCCTTGAATGAAAAATCTAAGCAGGCAATGTTAAAATTAGGTTTCATTTATGAAGGAACTTTGCGTCGCCATGCAATTACCGCCAGCGGACGAATTCGCGATTCATTGGTGTTTGCGCTTACCGATTTAGATTGGGAAAGTGTAAAATCGCTAATTCAAGCACGAATTGCAGATAAAATTAAATTGGCTCGGTTAGATAAGTAAATTCAGACACCGACAAATTAAACTTGTTATAAGATGAAGTAACGCTATGATTTATATGGAACATCTCGCGAAGAAACGCTATTTTATGTTGGTTTTGGAGCAAGATATGCTGGGAAGTTGGTTGTTAAAATCATTGTATGGCAGCGTGCTTACCCGTAGTCATGGGAGTAAACTAGAGGTATTTGAATCGGAGAAAGATGCTCGCGATATGATGTTTGAGCATGAAAATACTAAGCGCCAACGCGGGTATGTTTATGCGCAATATCCACTTGAATTTATTTTTGACTTAATTCCGCAGACGCTACAAGAGGTTGTCGCCAATGAAAATAAACCAGTGATCGAAAAAATGTTAGATTTGAATGTGCGATTAACTAATGAAGATAGCCTTATGAATGATCAATTACAATTAGGTTTTAGTTAGATATTTTTGTTGTGGAATATCATTAATAAAGCGATAATTTCTATTTCAGGCGAATAATTCCTGTTGCAGTTGCACAATGCACTTGAAAATATGCTATAATGACCCATATATTAAGTTAATCTGTGAAAGTAAAATTATGAATGAGTTAATTAAGTGGCTAATCCACAATTTACACAGTTCACAGTCAAAAGTTACTAACTTTAGCAATAACTGGATATGGTATTTGCTAGGATTAGTGTTGATGATTATTGTTGTTTAATTTTTTTAGGATGTTACCATGAGCGATTTAAATATGCAACCTGAGACTACACCAGAAACTACTCCTGAGGCTACTCCAGCTAAGAAAAAATGCTGTGGTAAAGTTAGAGGTTTTTTTACACGTGAAGCTAAAGAAGGTCAACGTGTTTTTAACTGGAAATTTGGTGTTTTAGTGGTAGCGGTTTTGTTGATTATTTGGATTATCTAAATATCAATTAGAATTACTATGTAAGGAGCTTTTCTAAGCTCCTTTTATTTTTATTTGGGTGGAGTATCGATGAAATATCTGTTGTGGTTGTATTTAGCCAATATTTCAAATCGTTTTCGCTGGTTTGCTGCGACAACCTTTCGCTTGAGCTTGATTGCTCTAGCAATTGAGCATTTAGCCTTAGCAACGCACATTAAGCCAGTATATTATGAACACGTTATGCATATTGTTAATTTAACCTGGTTGCTTGCTTTATTTGCGTGGTTTGTAATGTTGTTACCAAGTGCTAAATATATTACGAATGTATTAACCATTGCGAGACGTGATGATTTTATGCGCAATAGTTTGCTTGCAAAAATTTTACGCTTGATTAAATATATAGTTAAACATGATCTGTTTGATAAAAAATATAGTCGTGGACTTTACCAACGTATAGTAACACCTAAAAGAATTAAGTGGTTGTATATTGGGTTGTATTTATATGATCTATATAAAGTGTATAGTCGCGCGTTAGGGGATTTAGTTTATTTAGTGGTGGCGTATTTTGCTTTTGTCTGTGCTTCTTGGCTTTATGTCGATTTAACTGGAAGTAATTTGTATTATTATTCATCAATAGTTACAAGTTTTAATTGGGGCTTAGCAATTGTTGGTTTCTTAATTTTTAAAGTGATTTTCTTGCCTGACTTTGGGACGCTAAAAAATGCGGCAATAAAAATCGCGATTAGCGCAGCATTACATAAATTTGGTATTATTAAAGCAGGTTATAAACTTGATGAGAAATTAGCTAGTTATGAACCAGTCAAGAAGGAGCAAGATAATGCCTAAACTCTTTATTTTATTTGTATTAGGTACCGCATTTAGCTTAATTTTTCATTTTGTAATTGGCGGGGATAGCATACTAAATTATCAAAACATGGTAATTAAATTTAATCTTTATGATGTTTTATTAGCCGCATTATTGCTAAGTAATTTATTCGCCTTAATTTTGTTGCTTAGACGTAAAAAATAGTTTTAATCATTACCTGGTTGCAGAAAGTCCAAGCTTGACTTAAAGTTTTGCATTAGCTGTTTGCTAATCTTAGTTTGGGTCATGGTTGGGCTTTCAATATTTCCTTGCACATGGTAGCTGATAGCTAAAGCCTTATTGATTGGGTCACCAATTAATTTCTCACCAAGATATACAAACATCCCAATGATTGGATTTAAAGTTACAATTCCCGCTGTGGTAGCAATGGTTCCACCAAGACGTGGCTCAACCGTTAAATAGGTGTCAACGGTATTGCTTTCAGGGTAGTAATTGCCAAAGGAATTAATCTTTGCTACATCACCGAGTAATTCCAGATTTTCAATTTCAACGATATCGTTTTGCATATGAATATTGGCGTTTAAATTTTTGTAGGCCAGACTCTTACCAAAAAATGAATTAAAATTAAAGTGGTTAATATTAGAAATATTTAAAGCGCTCAAATTAATCACCCCCATCAAGGCGCCAAATAAGCCAGGATTCACGTGTACCAATACACCATCATTAATATTTAAGCCAACGCGCGCATTGAGTTGATCGCGTTTGAAATCAGCCAATCCACCTGGCCAAGTTGCGCTAAGATCTAACGCTCCACTACCTTTGCTAAACATATCACCCTGATTTAATTTTACAACTAGGCTTGCAAAATTATAAATGTCTGAATGGAGATTTAAGGCAACATATTCACCACTCTCGTTACATGACATGCAATGATTAGTTAAATTAAATCGAGTCATTAAAGCATGGTTACGAATCATGAAGTTTTCTAAATAGAGTGAGTCATCTTGTTGGTAAATATGTCCACTTAAGCTACCCCAGTAGTAATCTTCGAGATATAAATTACGAATTCTTAGCGTGGTGGTTGGTAAATTAAGCACCTCTTTAGGTTTTTCTATGCTTATTTCGAGACCAGATTCATTTTCATAACCCTCTCCATTTTCATTACTATCTTCATCCTCGTAATTTAATGGATCAGACTCTTGCAGCGCAAGGTTTACGCTAGATAAGATCGGGTAGGTAACTAAATTGGATTCATTTAAGGGGTTCGATTCAGAACTCACCAAGTTAAACGCGCTGATAATTTCTGATTCGCTATATTGATTTACTGATTCTACATCTTGCGCATTACGGCTTTCTGCTGGGATGTAGAAGTTTTTACTGGAGAAAATTAAGCGTTGTAAGTCGAGGTTTAATTTATTTTCTTCGACTAAGTATTCGGCGGTTCCCTCAATATCAGGCGTAGTTATTTGTGCATTAATTAATTCTGGATCAATTTGTAATTTAAGCTCGCCACCAACAATATTATAATTATTCAGCCAAAAAGCATTGGTGTTAAGTGTCATGTGGATTGGCCATAGCCCATGTGGAGCTAATGTTTCTGACTCTGCGCTAAACTCAGTGTCAGATTCATTTTGTTCTTGTTCCTCTGCGCTAAGGATGACTTGGCTTTCGCGGCTGTTGGCTGATTCTGCAGGTTTTAGCTGTTTAAAGAAATTCGCCCATTCTTGGATGTTGGTTTGCTCTAAATAGGCTTGAATAGTGATTGGCGAGCTTTCTTCGCTGGGACTAATTTTAGGAGTTAAGTTATTGCTACCTAGCCCAAGGTATAAATTAGTTAGTTGAAAATCGCGATTAAAACTAACTTGTGCGGCCAATTGATTTGCATATTTAAAATTAAGCGTGCGATGTGTCTCAGGAGCTAAATTTAGCTTCACGGCTAGATTACTAATTGCGCTAGATTCGCTTTTCGTTAGTGGCTCGGGGGCATTAATTTGGACACCAACTAAATTACTTTGGAATTGAACTTCTTGTAGCTTTAAATTATAGTTGACCTTAATTGGCGCATGACCACGAATTACCTGAGTTAATTGTGGCTCGATTAAATCGGCTGCAGATTCATAATCAAAATTTGGTGAACTAATTTCTAATTCATTATGATTTAGCAAGTGGAATTCAAACATTGAGTTAAGGGTTTTAGCGCTAATGCGGCTAGTTTCAATTCCATTTTGTGAAAAATTTAATTTACCTTGAATTTCATTCAGTTCTAAAGCCGGTGATTTTAGGGTGAGTTGACTATTTTCAATATTATACGAGCCACTGAGCTTTAAGCGTTGTGGGTTATCAAGGGATGAGCTTAATTTAATATTGGTTTGCGCATTACCTGTTAGTTTAGTTAATTGATCTTCAAGTGTGGTAATTTGCGGTTCATACGGTGATTGACGGAAGTAGTCTAAATAATCCTCATGTGAGCCATTGATTTGGATGTTTGCATTCATGGTTAAATGGTTTTGACTGATATCATTAATGCTCATAGTTGTGTTGCTTAACCGTAGTTGATCTAAATTACCAGAATTTAACTTGAGCGTTAAATTTTGGTTTTTGATCGCTAAGTTACCATTTAGATTAGATAAGCCAGGCCATTTGGGCATAAAGTTATAATTTGTATTATGTAGTTCGCCATGTAAGCTGAAGCTACCGCTTTCGTTCTTGAATGGGAAATTCTGTGGATTACCATTGATTTTAATTTGGAGATTATTTAAACTACCAGTTTTTAAATTAGTTTGTAAGTCTTTAAGAGTCGCTTTGCTAACGCTTGTTGGTAGTAATTTATAGAGTTGATTTAGCTTTAAATAATTTAAATTAATGGTGGCATTTAAATTACTTTCCGCTTGCTGATAGCTACCAGAACTAGTTAAGCTAACTTCAGGGGTTTGTAAATTGGTGTTTTGCCAAGTTAACTTTACGTTATTATTTGATTCAAGCTGCCAATTTAATTCACTATTAAATTGATTGATCTGATAGCTTTGGTAGATATATTTCGGATAGCTAAAGCTCGCATTAGTCAGTTTAAGTTTTATTTGACCAGATGATTCGCGTGCGTTGATGCTGCCATTTAAATGATTAAAACTTGGTACTTCTGATTCATTGGAGTTAATCGATACATCGGTAAAAGCAGTCGCTAAATTGAAGTCATAAGGTTTAAAAAGCTTGCCCTGCCAATTTAGATTCACCGAGTCTATTACTCCACTGAGGGTTAATTTATCGCTAATATCACTAATTTTTAAGATGTTATTGATTCCAGCTAATTTCAATTTACTGATATTCAAATAACCGCCAGCATCACTGCTAAATTTGCCGCTAATTGAGGCATGTTCAAATAAATACCCATAACGAGTTTTAACCATTAAATCTGGGGCTTCTAATTGGTAGAGCTGCGAGCTAAGTTGTTTAACACTAATTCGACCTTTAAAATCGCTAATATTAGCAACTTGAAAGGTATAGGGGTTAATGCGTTGTTGGTTGCTATCCAATGTAGTGTCGATTGATTTTAACTGACCCGCTGCGACTTTGGCGGTTAAATTAATTAAATAGCCCTTAGTCCCAATATTATTGATTTGTAGTGTACCATCGTTCCAATCGTTAATTTGGCTTAATTTGCTGCCATTAAAATCTAATTTGGCTTCCATATGGCTGCGTGGGAAATTTATATTAAAATTCAAATGATGCTGGTTAGAACCGGAATTTTGCGCATTGAAATAAAATTTGTCAATTATGAGTGGGCGAATTTTATGTTTACTATCCAGTAAAATTAAATCAATATTAGCGATGGAAATATTTTGTTGTTGTAAAAGAAAATGTTCCCAATCAAAGGTGGTAGTGCTTGGTGTAGCTAAATTAGTTAAAATTTCGTGATTTAATAATAAATTATTGTGTTGATCATATTCAAAATTAAGTGAGCTACCTGATAGTCCGATGTCACTAAAAATAGGTTGTAAATAAAGTAAACTGCTATAAGATAGCGTTAAATTAATGTGCTTAAGTTTAAAAAATGTTTGCTGGGTCTTTGGATTCGTTAAACTTAAATTACTAATTCGTAGATTGGGTTCAAAATCATCAAATCCAGTCGTTAAGCGCGTATAATTTAATTGATAGCCAGTATTTTCAAGAACTAATTGATTAATCTTACTGCGATAGTGATCGAGATTTAGAAATAAATAAGCTGCTCCAGAGACGCTGCTAACTAGAATTATGCTCACGCCACCCAAAACATATTTAAGAGTTTTTTTTGACTTAAGTTTATTTTTCTGTGCTGCTTTAATGTTAGCTAATTTAGTTTTTTTCATCTTTTTGCCTATTGCAGTTGATTTTCTTGCCAACTACCACTAATTGGGTTGGGAAGCATAAAGTATTCTGCACCAAAGCTGTCAAATTCTTCATTATTACCATTAACATTGTGTAAAATATTTTGTTTTAAATTGGGAAAGTCTTGAATATTGCTCCCAAAATAAGCAATTAATGGTGTTGCTAGCTGTTGTTTAGTGCTAATTACATTTTCATAATCACCGCTGGTAATCGCATTGAAACGTGGGTTTTTATTGCTATCATTGCTATCGTTAGCAAAAATCACACTATCATAACAAATTCCGCTGTGATTAAGATTCTGAATAGTTGCTGCCATGGTGTTGATACCATTTTCACCACCACCTGTACGGTTAGTCACAATAAATACTTTACCACCGAGTTCTTGAATCCCGCAACTTAGTTCCGTGGCACCAGGTGTTGCTGGAAGTAGGTGTTTTGTTTCATATTCATAACGTGTCTCGACGCTCTCTGGGTTACAATTATTCAATTTTTGTAATGCATAACCTGAATCATCAAGCAAGGTTGCATCTAAGGCGAGCGCAATGCCCCAAGTTTTTGGTTTCAAATTTTCATGTATGATAGTATTACTGATAGTATCTTCGGCATTGCTGAAAATTTGTCGATAAAGCGCTTTCATTTCAGCTGAATTACGATACCAAAGCATAGCGGCATAATATTTTGAATTGATTAGCGCTTCGTTGCTGCATTCTTTGATTTCCGTGGCTTCTTTTTGCTGGTTTTTATCGGCATAACTGCTGGTTAAGATTAGGCTAAGACCAAGTAAGAGCATAATTT
>JAIETT010000017.1 GCA_019744945.1 Burkholderiales bacterium | reverse complement strand
CCGCGCCTAGAGGGCATGGTTAATGATAATTTTGAAATGTTAAGTTATACCGAAGCTATTAAGCGCTTGGAAGCTTCAGGTAAGGTTTTTGAAAATCCACTCTATTGGGGTGTTGATTTGGCATCAGAGCATGAGCGTTTCTTGTGTGAAGAATTGATTGGTAAGCCAACTATCGTTACCGATTATCCGAAAGATATTAAAGCCTTTTATATGCGTCAAAATGAAGATGGTAAAACCGTGGCGGCGATGGATATTTTAGCGCCTGGTGTTGGTGAAATTATTGGTGGTTCACAACGTGAAGAGCGCTATGATGTGTTGGTTGCACGGATGCAGGAAATGGGTATTGAGCCAGCTGGTTTAGAGTGGTATTTGGATTTACGCCGTTTTGGAACTGCGCCACATGCTGGTTTTGGCTTGGGCTTGGAACGTGCGGTAAGTTACATTACAGGTGTGCAAAATATTCGTGATATTATTCCATTCCCACGCACACCCAAAAGCGCACCATTCTAATATTCCTAAATTTTTAAGGTTCTGTGATGTTCAAATTAACAAAATTAACAAAATTATTTTTCGGTGTGCTTCTGGTCGGCGTATTAGGTGCGTGCTCGCCAACGCCAAATAATGTAACCTTGACACTGACTCCGAGTAGTTGTGTAACAGGTGCGTATCCTGGTTATGAAGCTACCGCGACATCCTATTCTAACGGTTATTCGTTAAATGCGACGATGCCAGCTACTTCACCATATTGTATGGCAGTTACGCTGACGAATAATAACTCGGGAACAAATGCGAATAATATTCAGGTATTTCAAGGTGGGTTGCAATTAACCTATAACGTTGCTGGTGTTGCCTATAGTGGATACATGATCGATTTTAATGCCTCAGGAATACCGCAGTCAACTTATACCTACACGCCATATCAACAGTTGGGGAATATTGCTTTATTTGATCCAAGTAATTGCGTAACCACGATAGGTTCACATGTTAATACCCTCAATCAAGGTGGCGGACAATGTACCTTTTATTTAGGGGTAGTTGGCGAGGCGTTTCCTGTCGGGACATATCCGCTTCAATTACAAATTAATTACACCAATGGTAATGATAGTTATTTTGTAACTGCTGCGTTTAATCAACGAGTTAACTTGTATGCTGGCGGTGATTTCACTGCGCCAGGAGATTATTTAGCAATTTATAATGGTATCGGTACTAACGTGGCAGAATCTACACCTGTTGCGTTTCCAGGGCAGGCAATTCAGTTATTGACACGTGATGCCTATGGCGACATCTTTGCTTATGATGGCCTGAATACATATGTATTTAATGGCGGCAGTTCGTGGACAGAAATTGGACTTCCTAGTGGCGTGACACAGATTAATGCGTTAAGTAGTGATACTCTTGGGAATATTTTTGCGGCAACCGATGCTGGCGTGTGGACGTATAGTTTATCGAGCTCAACGCCAGCGTGGTCAAATGTTGCTGGTACTTCTGTAACTGGTAGTTTTGCGGCGGTTCAGTCAATACCTGTTTCTGGTTCCAATAATACTCTCTTTGCTACGGATAATTCGTGGCCAAATCCTGCCTTATTGGCTTGCAGCTGGGCAACTGGTGCAACTTGTGCCTGGAGCTCAATTTTTGAAAGTGCCAACACCTTTTTTAACTCGCAAGCCTTAGCTGTTGAATCAGCTACCTTGCAATATTGGGCGAGTGGCAGCACTGTTTGGCAAAATAATAATGGCGAATCAAGTGTTATGTTAAATGAATCAACCGTGGATAATCAAGCTGGGCCAATCGGTATTGACCCAATTGGTTTAATGTATGTTAGTTTTAAGAATACCATTGATCCATTGGTTCCTAGCGTGTTTTCAAATAGCATCGCAGCTGATGGTACATTGACACCGTTAACCTCGTCATCTGGTCAAGCCTTGTTGGGTGCGGCAAACGGCGTAGCAGTACAGAGCATTAGCTATAATGGTAGTAGCCTAGCGAGTGTTGTGGCCTATGGTAATAATTTATTCAGTGCTGATTTTAGTGGTGTGAATAGTAGTTCCTTGGCGTATGTTTTGTTAGGATACTCCACAGTAACACCAGTTGCAAGTAGCAATTGGACGCCAATAACTGGAATTAGCGGTGGTGCGGTCAATAGTGTAGCTTTTGCTAGTGTATTAACAACATATTAGAAATACAGGAATAAAATTATGATTAAACGAGTATTGACTCTAGTGAGTTGTGCAGTGTTTTTAGTCGGTTGTTTGGGTATTGGTGAGGGTGGTGCAAATAATATTCAGCTTTCAACTACGGCTGGAAATTGTCCCGCTGGAGCGATTAATGCGCCATATTGTATGGCGGTCAAGATCGAGAATAATCCAAATGGACAAAATTACATTAATAGCACCAACTATCCGATTAGCAGTATTGCGGTGACAACTAGTGGCGCGAGCAACCTCATTTCTCCGATGTTTAATGCGAGCTCAATGGATCCAAATGGATGTACTTCAACCACAATTCAACCAGGTTGGAGTTGTACTTTTTACGTGGCTATTTCATCGGAAGCATACCAAGTTGGATCTTATAATCCAATTAATATTACGATTAATTATACTGTTAATGATAGTTTGTTTACTAATGGCGATCATACCGCCTCGAATTCGACGACGATTTATCAACGTACGAATTTGTATATACTTAATAATACAGCTAATCTATGGGTTTGGAATAATAATGGGTTGAGTTATGCAGGGTTAGCCGAGTCGGCAAATATGAGTGGACAAGCCTTACTTTCAAGCACCTTAGGCTATGTAACAGGTAAATTAATTTTATCGAATAATAACTCGATTTGGAGCTATGGTAATGGCGTCGTTTCATCTGCGGCAAATTCTGGTATATTGAGTGGGGCAAATTTGTTATTTAGTCTGAGTAATGGGATTTATGCTAGTGCTTACACTACAGGTAATTTTTGGATTGGTACCGAAAGTAGCTCGAGTTTAACTTGGAGTAATACAGGGTTGCCGGCTGTGCCAGTTAATGCCAATGCTTATGCTCTTTCACCCTCTTCAAATTTATATGTGGCAGTTGGCGGACAAGCATTAAACTGTAGCGGAATAACTAACTCTTCAGCAACAAAAGCTTGCAATAATGAAGCAGTTGGATTTTCATCTGGTTCAATTAATACCTTTGGTTATGCTGGGTTGCTATATGCCGGATCATCTAATAGCAATGGGATGTATTATGAGTCAGGTACAGGAACAACCGCTACCTGGGTGCCAATTACACAGTTGCCAACCACCACACTTGGAACCACTAATGTGATGAAAACTGCAACTAATGGTAGTTATGTAATTGCTGCAGATAGTATTAATAACATTTGGAGTATTACATCTGGATCAACTAGTGCAACTAAAGTTACTACTGCTCCAGGTAGTGTAACAGCATTGGCAATTGATAATATAACCAGTTCGCCAAATATTTATTATGTGGCAAATAATCAGCTCTACTCATGCGGTAGTGGTGGTTTTGCGAGTTGTGCTCCAGCGGTCTTAGCCAGTGGTTTAACTGGCACGATGTTAAATTTAATCATAGGCTCATCTTTGAGCACCAACTAAAAATTAGGAAATTATGCACAACGAAAAAATTAATTTTAAACAAGCCAAATTTTATACTACGGTGAATGATTTGGCAAGTTTGCCACGCATCAACCAAGAAATTGCGATAGTTGGGCGCTCTAATGCGGGTAAATCAAGCTTACTGAATACACTAACCAATCAAACTCGTTTGGCATATACTTCAAAAACCCCTGGGCGAACTCAACATATCAATTATTTTGAGGTTAAAGAAGGGGTGCATTTGGTTGATTTACCAGGTTATGGTTATGCTAAAGTTCCCGAGGCAATTCGCGCACATTGGGTACATTTACTCGGTAATTATTTACAGTTTCGTAAAGAAATCATTGGTCTGGTTTTGATTATGGATGCACGCCATCCGTTAAAAGACTTGGATATTCAAATGATTGAATTTTTTTCACAAAATGGCAAGCCATTACATGTGGTGCTATCTAAAGCGGATAAACTATCGACTCAGGAAAAAGTTCAGACTTTGCGTAAAGTACAACAAGCGATCCAAAATTATGGTTTTATCAATTTAAGCGTCCAATTATTTTCTTCCTCAAAGAAAACTGGCGTTGAAGAGCTCGAAAATAAGCTTAATGAGTGGTTGATTTAATAAATTTAGTAAAAACGCCAATCATTAAGATTGGCTTTTTTATAAGCGTTGCTCTGTTTTTCTTATGTAATTAAGTATTTTTGGTCATGGATATTCAGCGGCGTTCTATTATTGTTTTAAATTACATAATATTTTGGATTTGTTCACGAATTTGTTCAATTAAAACTTTTAAATCCACCGCTTTTTGCGTGGTTTCAATTGAGACTGATTTAGAACCAAAAGTATTGGCTTCGCGATGCATTTCTTGACAAATAAAATCAAGACGTTTACCAACTGCGCCCCCTTTAGCTAATAATTGTTTAAATTCACTGACATGGGCACCTAAGCGATCAATCTCTTCATTGACATCCATTTTTTGGCAGAAAAAAGCAAATTCCTGTTGCAAGCGGTTATCATTAATTTCACTTTCACCAAGAACTTCACTTAGACGAAGTTTAAGTTTTTCGCGATAATCGAGTGTAATTTGCGCTAATAATGGATGAATATGTTCAATAATAGTTTGAATTTGAGTTAAACGCGTGTTTAGAATATCTAAGAGCTTACTTCCCTCCGCGGCTTGGGTCAGTTTAAATTCTTGGAGTAGTTCGGTAAAGCCATGTAAAATTGGTTCTTGAATATCTTCTAAGTTTAAATTCTGTTGTTTGATAATGCCAGGCATCGCGATAATTTGTGCGGCTGATACTGGGGCAGGTGTATCATTGAGTTGGTTAATTTTTCCAATTAAGGCTAAGTATTGAGTCAGTAAATCATGATTTAAATGAAGTTCTTGATTTAGTTCTTTATTATCTTTGAAGAAGCACTTAATGTCAATTTTGCCGCGGCTAATATTTTGGCTAATTAGATTGCGCATTAGATTTTCCAACGGTTTAAATTCGTCAGCTGATTTAATGGTTATGTCTAAAAAACGGTGATTTACCGATTTGATTTCGAGTTGAATGAGTGATGAATTAATTTGAATTGGTTTAGCGGCGTATCCGGTCATGCTATAAATCATAGTTTTGCTTTCAGGGTTATGTTAAAATATTGTCCAATATTATAACACAGCAGTAAATTAGCAATTTTATCCAATCGTTGTGAGCAATTTAAATTATACGGCAGCTGGTGCGTTCTTGCTTTATGTGATACATTGTATATGGTACGCTGGCAAATGAATGATTTCGAGTGTGCTGCAAAAAGTTAAACTTAACTTTGCTTGATATAATTGGTATTGCCTCCGCTAGTTTGTGGTTTTATATTGCGTATAAATAGTTTACTGGTTTGCTGTTTTAAAGATTTTAGGAGTTGCATAATGAGTGTAAAAGTAATCGTTTACTCAAAAGAAACTTGTCCATATTGTGTTATGGCGAAAAAATTACTGAGTGAAAAAGGCGTTACGGAAATTCAAGAAATTCGGATTGACTTGGATCCTAGCGCGCGCGATAGTATGATTGAAATCACTGGGCGGATGACCGTGCCACAAATTTTTATTGGTGATACCCATGTCGGTGGGTTTGATGATTTAGCCAAATTAAACCGTAGTGGTGATTTGGACAAGCTCTTAAATAGTTAATCTATTTTGACGTTGTGCCAGAATAGAATTGTTTGTAATGTTTTTTAATAATTTATAAAAGGTAATTCCATGACCGAACAAAATAATCAACCAGTTTTTAGTTTAGATAAAATTTTTGTTAAAGATATCTCACTTGAAGTGCCATATGCACCACAGATCTTTTTGAATCGTGAGCAACCAAATATTGAATTAAATATTAGTTTTAATACAACTTCAGTTGAAGATGGTGTGTATTTAACCGTTTTACACGCCGTTGTTGATGCTAAAATTGGTGATCAACAAATGTTCTTAGTCGAAGTTGATCAAGCTGGTATTTTCCAATTGCGCAATATTCCAGTTGATCAAATGGATTTAATTCAAAATATTGAATGTCCAAACATGTTGTTCCCTTATTTGCGCGAAGCGGTTACCGATTTAACTACGCGTGCAGGATTCTTACCAGTTGTTTTAGCTCCGATTAATTTTGCATTTTTGTATCAACAAAAACAAGCACAATTAGCAACTGCAAGTGAAACCGTTAATTAATTTATATTAAAAGATATTATGCAAATTAATATATTGGGAGCTGGATCTTGGGGTTCAGCTCTTGCCATTGCGTGTAGCAAAGTCGCAGATGTAACTATTTGGTCACACCAAGTCGAACATGCGCAATTTATGAGTGCTACCCGCAATAATCCCAATTACTTACCCGCAGAAATTAGTTTTGCTAATAATGTTAACTTTAGCTCTGATTTAGATCAGTGTCTAAGTGCAAATTTAATAATTATTGCAACACCCTTAAATGCGATCCGTCAGGTTTTACGCCAAATTAAAACAATTAGCGCAAAAATCCCTGATTTACTTTTAGTCAGTAAGGGGTTTGAAGCACATACAGGCTTATTACCGCATCAAATAATTGAACAAGAGTTACCAGGCTTTAAACGTTATGGTTTATTGATTGGTCCGTCATTTGCTAAAGAAGTTGCACAGAGTTTGCCGACCGCAATTAGCTTAGTTGCGCCAGAGTTAGATTTTGCGGTAAGCTGGATGGAAAAACTGCAGGATATTCCTAATTTTCGGATTTATGCTCATGATGATGTGGTTGGTAGTGAAGTTGGTGCAGCGGTTAAGAATGTCTTAGCGATCGCGGTTGGTATTTCAGATGGACTGCAACTTGGCTATAATGCGCGCGCAGCGTTGATTACTCGTAGCTTAAATGAGTTAGCTAGCTTGGTTTTAGCCTTGGGTGGTAAGCGTGAAACTATTTATGGCTTAACTGGAATTGGCGATTTAATTTTGACCTGCACTGGGGATTTATCGCGTAATCGCACCGTCGGTCAGGAGCTGGCATTGGGGCGGAGCATTGAAGAGATTGTTAAAAATTTGGGGCACGTAGCCGAAGGTGTTTCCACTGCTCGTGAGATTTATTTTAAAGCTCAAATATTAAAAATTGAGATGCCGATTGTGGCAAGTGTTTATCGAATCATCTATGAACATGCTGAAATTAAACAAGAAGTATTTGGTTTACTTAGCCGTGAACCAAAACCAGAATTTTTGAATGCCTAAAATGAAAAAAATAATTCTAATTGCCGCAGCGTATTTAACTAGCGTTGCTCATGCTGATTCTGCAGTTTTAACTAATTTCTTGGCTAATGCCAAAACCATTAAAGCTAACTTTAGCCAAACTATTGTAACTGGCAAAAAATCTCGTACGACACAAGGTACGATGGAAATTTCGCGCCCAAATAAATTTCGCTGGGAATATACTCAAGATCAGCAGTTGATCGTTAGTGATGCGCAGCAAATCTATTTGTATGATAAACCATTGCAGCAAGTGACCATCCGTCAGTTGGGTAAATCGATTGATAAATCTCCAGCGGCAGTGTTGGCTGGGGCGAATGATTTACAAAGTGCGTATAAAGTTAGTGATATTGCCACTAAAACTGCAGGCTTAAATTGGGTTCGAATTGACCCTAAAATTAAAAATGATAATAACGGTTTTCAAGTGGTGTTGATGGGATTTGATAAACAAGGCAAATTAAGTCAGATGCAATTTACCGATAGCTTTGGGAATAAAACCAGTATTAGTTTTAGTAATTTGCAAACTGGCGTAGCTATTCCTGCGAGTGACTATACGTTTACACCGCCAGCTGGTGTTGATGTGCTACAAGAATAATTCATGGATGAGAAAGTAAATAAATGAAGCATAAAGTAAAGCTAATTCACTTTATTGGAATTGGTGGCGTTGGAATGTCTGGGATTGCCGAGGTTTTACATAATCTCGGTTATGTTGTAT
>JAIETT010000184.1 GCA_019744945.1 Burkholderiales bacterium | reverse complement strand
AATATTACTTGGACAGTTCCAGAAGCTGGCTCAGGACCGCAATATAGTGATATGTAACTACACATTTTAGTTTTTAACTAGATTAATTTGAGCATAAGCAAAATTTAATCCGTACGTGATTATGTAATTAATGAAGTTTTAGCTAATTTGTGTAATTTAATTTACAAGCTAGCAATTTAAAAATTAATTAAATTCATGTTTAAATGAAATCAATAAAAAAGGGGCAATTTATGCCCCTTTTTTATTGAAGTTTTGAATTATTGTGCAGTTTGTGCCGTTGCTGCTTTTGCCACCGCTTTAGTACCAGCACTTTGCAATGCGTTGCATTCTAACTGAGTTTTAGTACTTAAACATTTAGTCATCGCTTCAGATTCAGCAGCCTGAGCAACTACCGAACTGGCAAAAGACGAACTAACTCCAGAAATTAATAAAATCACCACTAATTTACGCATAATATTCACCCTTTAAAATAATCAATTTAGTTAAAATAAGCACTGTATTTTACCAGCTCATGATGATTAATTAGCATATTTTGATTATTTATTACGTTTACTTTCGGCGTGAAGCCACAGCCATAAAACCCAATCAACAAAACACTACGCTACAAATCGCAGTTAGTAATTCTATTTAACATTACGTGGAATAGACACAACACAAAGTAAATGATACAATTTATATATTGACAATTTGTACATACATTACATATAATAACGCGTATACAAAGTTAAGGAAAATCAATGCAGTTTAGCTGGGATGAGAACAAAAACGAGCAGAATATAGAAAAGCATGGTTTAGGCTTTGAATTTGCGAAACAGCTTTTTAATCATGATTTGCTAATTATTCCTGATATTAGATTTAACTATACAGAAAATAGATATATTGGTTATGGTTTTATTGATGGGCGTTTAATGGTGGTAGTTTACACTGAAAGACTGCCCGATATTATTCGCATTATTTCATTTAGAAAGGCTAACAAACGTGAGCAACAAACCTATAAAAAAGATTGATTGGGATAAAGTAGATGCAATACCAGAAAGCAACTACGATTATGAGGAAGCGCCAGAACTAACTGATGAAATGATGAAAATTGCTTTTATTCGTCAACCAATCCACAAAAAGCCTGTAACACTACGCCTTGATGATGACATTATTGAGTTCTTTAAACGGACCAACAAGAAATATCAAACTAAAATTAATGACGTGCTGCGCGCTTATAAATTGGCATACGAGAAAGTTAACCACGGGTGATTTAAAACTCACTAAATTGATTGTTTTATAACTAATATAACGAAAGAGAGCCAAATGGAAAGTAATATCATCGTTTCAATGTGGGCTGAACATAATGCAGGGTTTTTAACATTAGTAGGCATTATAGTCGCTGTACTTCTTGCAATGTATGTAAAACCAGCAAGAAGTAACAATAAAATTGAGCAGCGAGCAGATAATGGTAGTATCGTGGCAAACAATAGTAAATTAGACAATGTTGGAAACGGTAAAAAATAATGTCTTTGATAGAGAACAAAAAAACTGAGCAGCAAGCAGATAATAATAGTATCGTGGCAAGCAATAGTAAATTATACAATGTTGGAAATCAAAATACTTATTGTACTATTATAGTTAATGAAATTACATCATCCAGCGATGATTTTATAAAATTGTTACCTGAAAATGTGAATCTATCAGATAAAAAAAATGCTCAAAAGTTCGCTACACTACATCTTGGATATATTCAAAATCTTGATATAGATGAATCAATAAAAGAAATATATGATCAACTTCACAGAATTTGCATCAAGCAGCTTCAAGATGATAGTAAATACAAGATTATTAAAGACATTATAAAAATTGTGCCAGATCTTACCAGCACAGATTTAGAACTAATACAAGAAATCACAAGCAAGCAAATTATTAAAAGGCATCAATACATTAATCAAAACAGAGAGAATGTTATTACGTATAATGACATAATAACAAAATTTAAGCGATTAATTGATTTATCTTTAATACAAGTGATGATTGATTTAGAAAAAAGCAATATGGAAATAACAGACTACACCAAAAAAACTGCAGAAAATTTAAATGAACACAGTAAGCTAATAGATAACTCTGGTAAATATAGCCAATCTCGAAGCCATATTAGCCATATGCCATACATCTTTAATTTATCAAATGATTATATTCAATATTCAATAGAAATATCAAAACCGTGCAAGGTACTTGCCGCTATTGCTGATGATATTTCAAACAATAATCACAATATAACCCCAGAACTGGAGGCTAAAATATGGGGCATTCTGAATACCAAAACTGATAAAGTTAATTAAACTCAAAGAAGTGCCACTTTAGATATCTAATCATTAGTAACTAGACTAGCGATCATTAAATAAACCTTAATAAGGCTTTACCATGGCATCAAATTGCAATATGGAAAATTGGATTACAAAAAATAAAACTTGGCTTGGGTTTTTGTTTGGTATTCTTGTGGTATGGATTGCATCGGTGATCGGCGTAACGCTATTCAAATACTGGTATTTTGATTTATCATGGAGCGCTAGCAGGATTAGCTTGTCTAACATCTTAAGCTTAGGCTCCGCTATTGGTGCTATTGCTATGGCTGTATTTGCATGGATGGCTTATAGATATGGTATTGACCAATTCATAAAACAAAAAAAGGCTGAACATAAATGGTCAGAGCAAGTAAAAATGAAATATGGCATTTTCCTAAAATTAAAAGACATAATGGGATTAGGAATGAAGTCAGAAGTACTTTTTACACTACTTCAGATTCAACTTAAAGAAAGCCAACCTTACCTAAATAGCGATCATCATACTACGCATCAAACCGCATGTGAAAACGCCATAAGTCATATTGATAAACTAGTAACACAAGCAGATAAATTTGATAAACATACATTTAAAGCAACTAGCAATTTAGCCATACTTAACTTGCTAGGAACAAATCAAGATGATATAAAATTATTATCAACCTGTATTAGCGAAATACAAAGTGCAATGTTTAGTTTAATAAAATATTTAACTGAAGAAAAACAAATAGTAACTACATTAATGGATATTGTAAATAATAATGATCAGAACGAGTATCGTAAAAAGTTAAAGATATTTCTCGACAAAGACTATTCTTTTAGTAAAATTCCTGATATAGGTGAGTCATTTGATAAAGTTACAATAATTGGCAATAAAATTCTTTTTGATCATGATTAATAATCTACAGAATAGCTCATCTTTAATAGCTAAACTACAGCTCTTAACAAATAGTAATAAGCCATAATAAACGCCACAATGTCTAATAATCCCACAATAAAAAAGCGGAAACGCCTAACCGAATCTAAAGGCATAAAGAAAATTACTCATACCAAAAATTAATCTGCTACTCAGCCCAAATTTGAGCTGAGTTTTTATATTGGTCTTCTTGCGACTATACGTCTGAATAATTTTAGCGATACATTGTGAATAGCTTTATATTGGTGACTATTTATCGATATGAAGGATTGGGACTACTAAGCCTTTACTAGTGAATAAACTAAAGCCCCCTAAAATTAAATCCGATAAGCCGCACCAGTCATTACTTTTGAAGTCGCTTGCATGGTTTTAACCACGATTGCAGGCAATTCAGCAGCGCCAAAATCATGTGCCATATGCGCATGTTTAATTTCATCTTCTTTCATTTGCTGTAAAATTGCTTGACTTTTATTATCATGGGGCGGTAATTTCTCTAAATGCTCACTTAAGTGGCTCTCAACTTGTTTTTCAGTTTCTTCCAAAAAGCCTAGACTCCATTTATCACCCAAAACGCCGGCGGTAATTCCAATTGCCAAGCTACCTGCATAAAATAACGGATTTAATAAACTTGTTTTGCCACCCAACTCATGAATGCGTTGCTCCGTCCATGCCAAATGCTCAATTTCTTCATAAGCCGCATGTTCAAAGGCTTGCTTATATGAATTATCGCGAGCGGTAATCGCTTGCCCTTGGTAGAGCCCCTGCGCACAAATTTCACCGCAATGATTGATCCGCATTAAGCCAATAATATGCTTACGCTCTGCATCACTAAATTCACCATCCTGAATTTGTTCATCGGGATGTGCACGCGTGGATAATGGTTTGTGAAATAAATTCTTAAGTACTTTATCAAACTCAACAACTAGACGATCTAACATAAAATATCCTCAACCTTTATTTGCGTTAATTGGTCATTACAATGTATAATTATACATCTTAAAATTATTTAAATGTGTCTTAATTGTTAGGAGTTCGGAATGGATTTAAAAAAAATTAGTGTTGGAACAGGCGAAGAGTTTAATGTAGTTATTGAAATTCCAGCTGGTGCGGTTCCTGTAAAATACGAAATGGATAAAGAAGCTGGTGCATTATTTGTTGATCGCTTTGTTAGTACTGCAATGTCTTACCCTGCAAACTATGGTTTTATTCCAAATACTTTATCTGAAGATAGCGACCCTGCTGACGTGGTTGTGATTACACCATACCCAATTACTCATGGCGCAATTGTAAAATGTCGTCCATTAGGCGTGTTACGCATGGAAGATGAAAGCGGTGTGGATGCTAAAATTATTGCAGTTCCGACCAAAAAAGTTTGCCCATTCTATGAAAATGTTGAAAAAATTGAAGATTTACCTGAATTACAAATTCAACAAATCGTGCATTTCTTTGAAAATTATAAAAAACTTGAAAAAGGTAAATGGGTTAAATTATCTGGAATTGATGATAAAGCCGCAGCAATTAAAGAAGTTGAAGAATCAATTGAACGTTATAAATAATAACGATCAATTCAATTAGCAAAAGGTGTCATTACGACACCTTTTTTCATGCAACACCATGTAAAGATTATAGACGTTTATTCCATAAAATTTCTACCTAGTGCTGTTATTGTTGTACGCACATGATATGTGTTTGCGGACCAGTCCAATATGAAGAACTCACCCAACCAGTTTGCTGGCTGCTTGAAACCGTCCAGCGGTTAATTGAATCAAATAGTGTTGCATTTTTAGTTGCATAACCAAAACCAGACTTAACCGATTTATGCTTATCACCAAATTGAGAATCTGGATAATAACCATTATCACCAATTCCAGCAGAAGAAACACTACTTGGGAAAGTCCAATCATTTGCTGTTAAATCAACATATCTACTCCACGCACCACTTATGCTGGAAGTTGATTTGCCATTAACCACTTTAGTCCAGTTAGCATCCTGATTGGCATATGACCACCCCACCAAAGTCGAGCTCTCTCCAACTAAAACGCCGTTAATCCCAGTCCAGAAGAAACGATTTTGAGCATAACCAAATTCATCACGAATCAATCCAGCTGGATAATTTTGAAACACGCCATTCAGATTGCTGGTGATTTTACCATTATTTCCCGCAGTAGTATATGTTGTGTCAGGTTGTACAGGCCAATCATTAAAACCACTCATACCACACACACCGTTAGAATTACACGGATAACGATTACTCGCAATTAATAGGGCTTTAAAGACCGCTTTTTTATTAATCAGGCTGCCAGGTTTCTTCGCTTCAGCATTACAGATTGCATCTGCAGCACTTACACCATTAAAATTACTATAACCATTTTGGGTAATGAAAATTACCTTATCCGTTGCGGATGGTTTGCTTTTGGCTGCTGGTGTAATAGTTTGACCACCGGACACCAATAAGGCATTGCGTAAATCACGATTTTTCATAACACCTTGATCACCACCATTCCCCTCATCACCAGTAAGATTGGTATTTAATTGTACGTCCCACGCCGAAATTCCAACATTACTTAAGTTGGTCGAACGTGGCCCTTTATAGGCAAATGGCGTAGAGGTAATATATGAAGAACCAGTGCGACTAAGGGTATCAAGATTAAAGCCACTGGCATTTAACGCCGCTGAATTTTGAGTTGCGCTATAATTGTATAACGAACGTGCTTCACGAATGGTTGGTAAGCGCCAATTGCTTCGTCCACAGAGTTTTTTCTGGTTCGCGAATGGAACTCCATATTGATTCATATTATCCCAGATAACGCCATTCGCTTTAACGCCAGTTCCCATAGCATCATAAGCGTTTTGGAGAATTGGTGATTGTGAACTGCCATCGCTAGTCCAAACCAAACCAGTTAGGTTATCTTTGATACATTCGCCACCTGACATGCTAACAAAGCGATTTTGCGGAATTTTTTTACCCATCTGTAAATCACCATCTGAGCCAGTTGGGGAAGTATAATTAATTCCCCCCTCGCATGAAGCAGACACCTGATGAATTACCTTAGTCTGTCCAGTTGCGGGAACCTGATAGGGTGCATCTTTATCCGCCGTACGTACAGGCATAGCATACTGGAAATAATTTTCACCAGTTGCTGCACCTACTTTAGATTTATTTCGTCCGCCAGTTACTCCTGAATCAAGGCTAATGGTAAATGCCATGTCGTGGGCACAGAAGTTATCCAGATTATATGAAGTTGAAGTAAAATACATATCTTTACGTTCAATATTTTCAAACCCTTGCGCTTCCAACCAAGCGGCATTACTTGACTCAGCATAGTTTATCAACGTTTCTAACTCATTGGCATTGGGCATCCGCCAATCTTTATGTCCACATAAATTATATCCTGTACTCGCAGAATCGCTATCCATCGCATTAATTTTACTTAAGTTATCTTCCCATGAAGTTTTAGCTAATAATTTAGCATTTTTTGGCCACATAAAGCCAGTAGTTTTATCAATAATACAATCAGCTTCGGCACCAGTACCGCTGACAAAACGAACGCCAGCGATTTCACCACCAGGTTGTAACTCACCATCATCACGCGGTGCGTAGGCAGTTTTTTGACCAGTTGCCATTACCTTGATTGAGCCTTTAGTATCTGCTGCAGTTGCGGTAGTAGCTAGCTCGCTACTATTTAAACTAGAAGCTGTATTACTACTCGCAGTAGTTCCGCTATTACACGCCACCAAACCAGTTGTAACCAAAGCCAAGGTTAATTTTTTTAAATTTGTTTTCATGTTTAATTCTCCTCCACATGTTATTAAAATTTTGATGAAGCACATAAGCCCAAACTGGAGTAATTTATCCAGCGAATACTTATTTCTTTCATTTCAGGAGGGATTATATTTTAGAGGTGCGCTGCAAATCTGCAGGCATGAGTTGCAATTTTGCAACCGAATAGAATAAAGTGAATTTTATTTAGTTTGATTCAAAGCATGCTGTAATACCGTTAATAATTCATACTCAATTTTATCCACGATATTATTCTGTTTCGTAGAGTTTTTTAGCATATATCCGATGTATTCATGAACAAAATACTCGGGTAACACTGCAAGATTATCTTTTTGTAAAATTAATTGCGTCTGAGCACTTTCAACGATAAAATGCCCTGAATTCAAAAAACCTAGAGTATTGATAACGGTTCCTGAAATCACTGGATTATCCGTAATTAGTTCGCTTAGCCCAGTTTCAAGCTTAGTTAATTGAAGAATCGGACGCAAACAAGCAATTCGATTAATATGCGATTTTAATTCATCTGGCGTTTGTGGCAATCCATAGCGCTCAACATACGCTGGTGAACAATAAAGCCCTGATTTAAGCGTATTAATCTTTTTAATATAAAACTGACTGGTATCTGGTAAATAACCCGTTATAATTAAATCATACTTCTTCTCACAGTCAACGGGTAATTCAAAACCGCTAAAGGTGTGAATATTTAAGCGCACATTCGCTTGGCTCTCCAACATCCGTTTAATGTGCAATGGTGACAAAAACACAAATACTGCGGCTGGCAATAATAAGTTAGCAGGATATAAATAATTATCTTGATTACTCAATAAATCGGTCAATTCATTATTAATTTCAGAATTATAATGTTTAAATCGCGTGGCTAATTCCTGCCCCAACGGCGTTAATTGAAAGCCATCACGCGTGGTAATTAACAGTTTTTTGCCCAGCTTATCTTCCAGCGCCGTTATCCGACGACTTAAGGTGGTCGCAGCTAACTCAAGCTCATTTGCAGCCTCTTTAAAAGTACTAAATTCAA
>JAIETT010000034.1 GCA_019744945.1 Burkholderiales bacterium | reverse complement strand
TCAAGTTGTAAGTTACTAAAATATTCAGCACATTTTTTTAGTTGCCACATACTGATGGTAGCCAAGTTATATTTACCAACAGTTACGCTGAGGGCTTCTTTGCGTAAACGCGAACCGTGACATTCAGGACATTCACGATTATTTTGATATTTGGTTAGTTCTTCCTTAATGTGTGAGCTTTCAGTTTCAAAATATCGCCGTTCTAAGGTATTGATAATTCCTTCAAATGGTTGTTTAATGCTGCGATAACCGCCACGTTCATTTAAGATATTAAATTGAATTAATTCATCTTGTGAACCATAGAGCAGCGTTTGTTGTACCTCGTCGGTGAGTTCAGCCCAAGGTTGCTCAATGTCAAATTTATAATGTTTTGCTAAAGATATCAACATTTGATAAGTATATTGATTGCGTTTATCCCACCCCTTAATCGCGCCATCACTAATCGATAATTCTGGGCTAGCAACAATCTTATGCGGATCAAAAAAAGTAATATGGCCTAAACCATCACATTTTTGACATGCACCACTAGGGTTATTAAATGAAAAAATCCGTGGTTCTAATTCTGGAATGGAGTAATCACATTCTGGGCAGGAAAATTTACTTGAAAACCATTTTTCACTGTTATCTTCAAGGTTAACTAATTTAATTTTGCCATCACCGTGATTTAAGCCAGTTTCTAATGAATCGGTTAAGCGTGATTTTATATCAGGTTTTACTTTTATACGATCAATGACTATTTCTAGAGTATGCTTTTTATTTTTATCTAGCTGAGGTGTTTCGCCAAGGTTATAGAGAACATTGTCGATGCGAACTTTAGTGAATCCTAAGGCTTGAGTATGATTTAATAAATCAAGATGCTCGCCTTTGCGATTTAGAACTAAAGGTGCGAGTAGCATGATTTTGCTCTCTGCTGGTAATTCCAAGATAGTATCCACGATTTGACCAACCGATTGGGTTTGTAGTGCCGTTTTATGGGTCGGGCAAAAAGGTGTTCCTGCACGTGCAAAAAGTAGGCGTAGATAATCGTAAATTTCAGTTACCGTGCCAACCGTTGAACGCGGATTATGTGATGTTGCTTTTTGTTCAATTGAAATGGCTGGTGAAAGCCCCTCGATTAAATCAACATCTGGTTTATCCATTTGCTGCAAAAATTGTCGTGCGTAAGCGGATAGCGATTCAACATAACGGCGTTGACCTTCGGCGTAAAGTGTATCAAACGCTAAAGAAGATTTACCCGAACCAGATAAACCAGTAATAACAATTAATTTATTTTTTGGTAAATCTAAATCAATATTTTTTAAATTATGCGTCCGCGCACCACGAATTACAATTTGGTTAAGCATATGAAAGCACCTGTAAAAAAGGACATTAATTATAGCATAATTAAGCTTGTTTATTTTGGTTAATCCTCAATTGGTTTTAGGTTATGCTGAGCGAGTCATTAAACTAGTGTTGGTTTATTTATGTGAAATTCATTATTAGTTGATCATGAATTTATTGGTAAAGGTAGGTTAAGCATTTAATTTAATACGGCGATAAAAGTTCTAGGTAATATTTTGCAAAAATGGATAATGATTATCCTAGGATGCCAGTAGTTTATTTTTGCAATTCATTATGTGTAAAACTCTTGTGGAGAAATTATAATGGTGTGTATATTTAAAGTTTAGTAAATACAAACATGGAGTAATCAAATTTTGCGTGCTCGAATTATTTTGTGTTAGTTTTACACACAATTTGTTTGATTGGCTTGAGTTATTTACTGAATATGTCAGTATATAGTTATTGAAGTTGCGTATTAACTGTGATAAACTTACGTTGGACAGATAATTAATAAAATGTTGATAATCATTTTAATTATTGGAGAGATATGATGGCACGCGGTTCTGTAAATAAAGTAATCTTAATTGGTAACTTAGGTGGTGATCCTGAAGTTAGGCACATGACGAATAATGAAGCTGTAACTAGTTTTAGTTTGGCAACAACTGAAACTTGGCGCGATAAATTATCTGGCGAAAAAAAAGAGCAAACTGAGTGGCACCGTGTCGTTGTCTATGGTAAATTAGCCGAAATTATTGGTAAATTTGCAAATAAGGGTAGTCATATGTATGTTGAGGGACGCTTACGAACGCGAAAGTGGCAAGATCAACAAAATACTACGCGTTTTACGACTGAAGTAGTAGCGAATGAGGTACATATCTTGTCTCATCGCAATAATGGTCTAGCGGATGACGTTGATGGTAATGGTGACAGCATAGGTAATTTCAATTCTGATTATGTTCATGATTATGATGTGAGTGAATAATAAAAATCTCTACATAAGTAGAGATTTTTATTATTCGGGAGTTAATTACCAACTCCATTCCCAACTTGGTGGACTAAGTTTGTCAGGGTTGTTGTTGGTATCTGTTGGTAGCTGCGATGGTGCTAGATAGTAATCGGGCATACCACCTGCTGGATTATCAACATTTACCTTGCTTACACCACCACCAGGAGTACGTGTTTCAGTGATGGTTTTAAATCTAGTTGCTTGTGATTCATTGGCATGAGCCGCAGCGCTTTCGCTAACGCTTGATTGAGTCGAATTGCCAATTTGTGGCAATAGAATTTGGTCACTATTGTTAATCGTTTTTGGTGGTTGCGGGACTGTTGTTGGATTGTTCCCAAACATTGAACAGCCACCAAGAAGTGTAATCAAGATTAAACTAGAGACCATCGTTTTTATTCGCATCATTTTCCCCTTATGCAATTTCTTCATGCCAATATAGATTATCTCGAGCTAACAGTGCCGTTGAGCTTGCAGGCCCCCAAGTTCCAGCCGTATATTGTTTGGGTGCTGTTTTTTGGCTTTTCCATGTTTCAAGGATTGGTTCAACCCATTGCCACGCCGCATTTTGCTCTTGACGGCTAACAAACAAACTTAGATTTCCACGAATAATATCAAGTAACAGTCTTTCGTAGCCATCGGTTCTTCTGCTTGAAAACATTTCATTAAAATCTAAATCCAGGTAAACTGGTTTTAAACGGTTGGTATCGCCTGGTTCTTTGGCAAGGAAAAATAATTTTACCGTTTCTTCTGGTTGAATTCGGATAATTAGACGATTGGCTGAATCTCCACCACTAGTTGGAAATATTTTGCACGGAATGTCTTTAAATTGAATGACAATTTCTGCAACTTTTTCTTGCATGCGTTTTCCAGTGCGAAGATGGAATGGAACACCAGCCCAACGCCAGTTTTGAATTTCAGCTTTTAGCGCAACAAAAGTTTCAGTAATACTGTCAGGGCTAACATTGTTTTCTTCACGATAACCTTTTACGGCTTCGCCATCGATTGTTCCAGCTTTGTATTGACCTTTAATGACATTATGTTGAACATCTTCTTCGGTTAATGGTTTTAGCGAGCGCAGAACTTTTAATTTTTCTCCGCGAATTACATCAGCATCGAGCGATGATGGCGGTTCCATAGCGACAATACACAACATTTGTAGTAAATGATTTTGTAACATATCGCGCAGTGCGCCAGTGTTTTCGTAAAAATCGCCACGTGAACCAACACCAAGCTCTTCAGATACCGTAATTTCAACACTGCGGATCCATTGACGGCGCCATAATGCTTCAAAAAGGGTATTCCCAAAACGAATTGCCATTAAATTTTGTACTGATTCTTTACCTAAGAAATGATCAATGCGATAAATTTGGTCTTCTTTAAAAAATTGAGCGACATGATCATTGATATCATTTGATGAGTCAAGGTCATTACCCAATGGTTTTTCTAAGACAACTCGAGATAAATAGTGATTTAATTTTAATTCTGCCAAGTTGCTACAAATCACTTTAAATAATTCAGGTGCCGTAGATAAGTAGAATATATTAGTTCGAGTTTGATCGATTGTTTTAAGCAGCTCAGCATAAGTCTCAACTTTAGTTGCGTCAATTTTAAGGTAAATAATTTGTTTGGCAAATTCTTTCCAGTGCTTGTGCTCAACATTCGTTTTTGCTTCAGTTGCGTATTTAAAACAACTTTCTGAATATTCCTCAATAGTCATATCGCCACGGCCTAAGCAAATAAAGCGTGACATTTTATCAATATTGCCATCAATGAATGCATTATATAAAGCAGGCAACAGTTTACGTTTTACTAAATCTCCAGTACCGCCAAAGAGAACCATGTCAAAACAATTTAATTTACCACTAAAGCTCATAACTATTCCTCATCTATTTTGAAAATTTCATCTACCATAATCTGGTTTATTACCTCGAATCTAACGCATTATCTTTTGCGATTTAAGTCAGCAAGTATTTTTCGAGTTTAATAAATGTGCATATGGCAGTATTATAATTCAATTGACATTATTCAGAATAGGTAAATTTGGTGCGCTGCACATATAATATCAAGGTTGGTTATGCTAAAATCCCCAATGAAATTATGTTCTTAAAAATAAAGGCGTTAACATGAGTAAAAAACAAGTCAAACTATTTCCACCACTTAGAGGCGTTTATGTTGATTTATCCAAGGTTCCGGATCCTGTATTTGCAGAGAAAATGGTCGGAGATGGTTTTGCCATCGATCCATTGGAAAATGTATTGTATTCACCAATTGATGGTAAAATAAAATCAATTCATCGAGCCAAACACGCAATCACTCTTGAGTCTGAGAGTGGTTTTGATATTTTAATTCATATTGGTTTAGAGACAGTGTCGCTCGGTGGTAAGGGTTTTGATGTAAAAGTCAAGGAGGGGCAGTTAGTTAAAGTTGGTGATAAATTAACTGAGTTTGATATAGATTATATTGCCGGTAATGTAGTTGCTTTGATTACTCCAGTCTTAGTTACGGACATGGAAGAGAAACAAATTAGTATTGACATTTTACCGCATGGTGTAGTTACGGATCTCAATCAAGCTATTATGCTAGTAACGCTTGGTGGAGAAAAAGCAGCACAATTAGCGGATACTAGTGTTGCGCCAGTTGTGGCATCGCTTGAGTCTGAGTTAATTACCATTCCTAATACGCATGGAATTCATGCTCGTCCAGCGGCTCAATTAAATGCAATTGCACGCAAATATCCGAATAATGAGATTTTAATGCTCAAAGGTGAACAATCCGCAAATGTGAAGAGTGTGGTTTCGCTATTGAGTTTATCTGTTCAATATCAAGATCAAATTAAAATCTTAGTTAAAGGTGACAATGCAACGGCGATTATTGATGAAATTAAAAATTCTTTAATAGCAATGCATGATGATGCGAATGAAACACCTACGCCAGCAGCTAAAGCGTTGACGAATGTTGAAAGTAAAGTTGAAAATGGCAAATATCATGGAGTAGTTGGTTCAACTGGTTTAGCTGTAGCAAAACTGGTACAGCAAACTGGTGTGCAATTTAAATATGAGCGTTTTGCAGCAGATTCTGAACTTGAATTAGCTAAATTAGCTACGGTTATTAAAGAGTTAACCGTTGAGCTTGAGAGCGAGATTAAGGGACTTAATCACCAAGATGTTGCACATAAAAATATTTTAAGTGCACACTTAATGATTTTAACTGATCCAGAATTAGCGACTAATGCTAAAAATTTAATTATGGCGGGGCAATCGGCGCCCTTTGCATGGGAAAAAGCCACCGCTGAATCTTGTAACGCGCTACTTGCGACAGGTAATGAGCTATTAATTGAACGCCAAAGTGATTTTATTGATGTACGTGATCGGGTCTTGACCGCAATCTGTGGTTCTGATAACAAAGTTACTCAGAGCTATAATGAAGATGTTATTTTGGTTGCAGATGATTTTACGCCATCACAAGTTATTGCTATGAGTGAGCAAGTTAAAGGTTTGGTTAGCGTTCGTGGTGGGGTTACGTCACATGTCTCAATTTTAGCACGCACACGTGGTATTCCTCTGTTAATTGGTGTTGCGAAAGAGATTCTACAAGAATCTAGCAAGTTAGTCATTTTGGACACTGTAAATACCGCAACATTACATACTTTACCGAGTGCTGATGAGTTAATACAGGCTAAAGCAGAAGTTTCTAAACGTGAAGAAGTCTTACGTATCGCCAAAGAGTCTTCAAGTTTGCCTGCAACAACTACCGATGGTTATCAAGTGAATTGTTTGGCAAATATTGGCAATGTTAAAGAAGCCGAAATAGCTGCTAAAAATGGTGCTGAAGGTGTTGGGTTATTTAGAACCGAATTTATGTTCTTAGAATCTAAAGAAGCTCCAACTGAAGAAGCTCAGTATGAAGAATATATGGCTATTGATAAGGCATTAGGTCATAAGCCTTTTGTTATTCGTACGCTGGATGCTGGCGGAGACAAAAAAATTGCTTATCTAACTCAAATGCATGAAGATAATCCAATGCTAGGTGTGCGTGGTGTGCGCTTATGCTTGGCTAATCGCGAATTATTTAAAACTCAACTTCGTGCTATTTTGCGCACAGAAGCTGAAAATGTCAAAGTTATGATTCCAATGATTTCAAAATTATCTGAATATCGTGCGGTTAAACAGATGTTTGAAGAAATTAAAACTGAATTGAATATTAAAGCCAATGTTCAATTAGGAATCATGGTTGAAGTGCCGTCGGTTGCATTTATGAGCGAGGCCTTTGCTAAAGAAGTAGATTTTATGTCAATTGGTACGAATGATTTGACTCAGTATGTGATGGCTGTAGATCGTGAGCACACCGAATTAGCCAAAGATGTTGATCATTTACATCCTGCAGTGATTACCGCGATTGCGGCAACCGCTCGTGGTGCAAATAAACACAGCACTTATTTATCGGTTTGTGGTCTAATGGCTTCAGAGAAATTAGCTATTCCAGTTTTGATTGGTTTGGGTATTAAATATCTGTCAATGACAGTTAGTGCTATACCAGAAAATAAAGCTTTTATTCGCACTTTGAGTTATGCTAAGTGTAAAGAGGTTGCTGATCATTGCTTGAGTTTAACTACTGCGATTGAAGTTCGCGAGTATTTAAAAAGTCAATTTAATTAATTATATTTGAGGAAATAAAAATGGCATTGAAATTCTCTTCAATCCAGGCTCTTGGACGTGCTTTAATGCTGCCAATTGCGATGTTACCAGTTGCTGGTTTACTACTTCGATTTGGTCAACCAGATTTGTTAAATGTTCAAGCGATTGCCGATGCGGGTAATGCAATTTTTGCCAATCTTCCATTATTATTTGCAATTGGTGTTGCGGTTGGGTTTGCCAAAGATAATAACGGAGCATCTGGTTTAGCTGGTGCGGTTGGTTATTTAATTTTGGTGGCGATGTTAAAATCAATTAATAAAGATATCGATAGCGGTGTTTTGGGTGGTATTTTAATTGGTTCAATTGCAGGTGTCTTATACAATAAGTATAAAGATATTAAGCTTCCTGAATTTTTAGCTTTTTTTGGTGGTAAACGCTTTATTCCAATTGCCACAGGTATTTCTGCGGTTATTTTGGGTATTGCCATGGGCTATATTTGGCCACCAATCCAAAATGGTTTACATACTTTTAGCCAATGGATGGCTGAGTCTGGTGAAGTTGGAATGTTTATTTATGGCTTATTTAATCGCTTACTGTTGGTAACTGGATTACATCATGTCTTAAATAGTTTATTTTGGTTTCAATTGGGTGATTTCACCAACGCTCAAGGGGTGGTGGTTCATGGTGATATTGCTCGCTTCATGGCTGGCGATCCAACGGCTGGATTCTTCCAAGCTGGGTTCTTCCCAATTATGATGTTTGGTTTACCAGCAATTTGTTTGGCAATGTATACAACTGCACATTCACAAAACAAAAAAATGGTGGCTGGATTGTTATTGTCGATGGCTTTAACCTCATTTTTAACTGGGGTTACCGAACCAATTGAATATTCGTTTGTGTTTTTAGCACCAGTTTTATATGTAATTCATGCGGTGCTAACTGGTATTTCATTGGCGGTTATGGAATTACTCCATGTACGCTTAGGCTTCTCTTTTTCTGCTGGCGCAATTGATTATGTACTTTTCTTTAAATTGGCGCAAAATCCGTTACTGATGTTGCCAGTTGGTGCTGTAATGTTTGTATTGTATTACTCATTAGGCGT
>JAIETT010000252.1 GCA_019744945.1 Burkholderiales bacterium | reverse complement strand
AAATTGGCGCAAGAAGCGCAGAGTTTAGATTTTGATCAAAATTATCATTTTATTAAAGATGAAATTGAATTAGTCGGCGATGAGTTGATGGCAACCGATTTAGCCCATGAAGATAAAACTACGGCGCTGGAGAATTTGAGCAGCACCGTTACACAATTACAACAAGAAGTTAATCTGAGTCATCAGCAAATTGCGGTAAGTACTGCGACGATTCAGACCCTTGAGCAATTATTGGCAAATTCAGCTAGTGATGGTACGGCGGAGTCGTGCTTGAGTGCAACTGATTTAAGTGAGGTTTGGCAGCATTTGCAAGTTACTGCGGGTTATGAATTAGCCTTGGAAGTGGCGCTGGCTAATTTGTTAAATGCAAAATTAATTGATGAATTAGCTCAATTGCAGCAAATTCCACGTGCAGAATTAGCCTTGTGGATTACAACTAGCGCGCCAACTATGGCTAAAGCTGGTAGTTTAAGTGAGCTGGTGCAAATAAAACATCCTGGTTTAACTGGTTTGTATCAGCATTTAAATGCTTATCAGATAATTAGTTCACCAGAGGAGCATTTGCAATTAAACGCGGGTGAGTTTGGGGTGACTTTGGATGGGCATTTAGCCAGTCATGATTATGTGATTTATCATGCAACGAGTGGCGGAAATAATTTATTGCAGCATCAGCAAAAACTGCAGCAGGAGTTAGCACAACAAGCTGAATTAGAGCTAACTAGCGCGCGTTTGGAGCAGCAATTAGCCACGCAACAACATGCTAAGCAGGGCTTACGCAATGATTTAAGCAGCTTGGCGGCTAAATATAAGCGCTTATTAAATAAGCAACATGAGTTGCAAGTAGAGTTTACCAAGCAAGAGCAAATTTATTTGCAAAATCAGCGTCATCAACAGCGTGTGACAGAAGAGTCGAATTTACTGCAACAAGAATTAACCCATTTAAGCGCAGACATTGAAAGTTTGGCGATTCAATATGAAGATCAGCAAATTAGGCTGGAGGATTTGCAGGTTGCTAGTCAGGATGTCGAATTAGAGAAGTTGGAGCGTGAAACCTCGTGGCAATTAGCCAAAAATAAACTCCATGAAATGGATACGCAAGCTAATAAATTGATTATGGATAATCAATTACTGCAGCAGCAACGCCAAAATAGTTTGAATTTGTTGGAAGAAAAACGCTTGCAATTAAGCGCAGCACGGCAAAAATTGAGTGAATTATCTTCCGAGCGCGCGAGTTTTAATAGCAACGATCAAGCGCAAGAAATTATTCAATTACAACAACATATCGGTAAAATTGCCGAGCAAATGCAAAGCGTGCAAGCCGCGATTGATGAATTAGCTAATAAAATTATCGCCTTGAAAAATCAGGCTGCGTCCCTAAATAGTAGTTATCAGCGCAATTTAGAAAAAATCAACCAAACCAAGTTCAAACAGCAAGAACAGAATATTTTATTATCCACTTATCAGGAAAATTTAGCCAATTTAGATTTGAGTCCTGCGCAGCTTGAATTGCTCTTAGCGCAAAACCAATTGAGTCTGAATGAATTGGTGCTGAATTGTAAAAATTTAGAGTTACAAATTGCTGATTTGGGGCTGGTTAATTTGAAAGCGATTGAGGATTTAGCTGCTGCCAATGGTAAAGAACAAGAATTATTAGCGCAGATTGAAGATTTAAAGCATGCCACGGCGACCCTGCAAGAAGCGATTGAACATATTGATGGTGAAACGCGGAAGTTATTACAAACCACGTTTGATCAGCTCAATCAAGCGATTGTAGTCTATTTTCGGACTTTGTTTGGTGGTGGGAATGCGCGCTTGGCGTTGACTGATCAAGATATTTTGATTGCGGGAATTCAAATTTATGCTGAGCCACCAGGTAAGAAAAATTCGACCATCCATTTGCTCTCGGGTGGTGAAAAAGCGCTAGCGGCAATGAGCTTTATTTTTGCGTTATTTAGTTTAAATCCAGCGCCGTTTTGTTTATTGGATGAGGTGGATGCGCCCTTGGATGATGCCAATACTCAGCGCTTTTGTAATTTGGTGCAAGAGTTATCGAATAAAACTCAATTCGTTTATATTTCGCATAATCGTTTAGCGATGGAAATGGCCGATCAATTAATCGGGGTTACCATGCAAGAAAAAGGTGTTTCAACGGTGGTGAGTGTTAGCTTAGTTGAAGCCGTTCAGCACGCACAGGTTGCGCCAGAATAATTAGTTTTAAGGATGTCAAGAATAAAATGAATATTGAATTAAATGAAAATTTTAAAGGTAAATGCTTAGTTTCAATGCCCTCAATTGGCGATGATATTTTTCATCAAAGTGTAATTTATATTACCGAACACAGCACAATTAGCGGCGCAATTGGAGTGATTATTAATAAAAGCCTTGAGGAAGAGCAGAAGAAATTAACTGATTTTGAATTTCAACATTATCCTAAACAATGGCGAAATATTCCAACCAATTTAGGTGGCCCAGTTAAACTCGGTTCGGGATTTTTATTGCATTTAAGTAGCGATAATTCTAAGTTAACCTTAACGGGTAGCCAGCAAAAAATTCGCCAACTCGCACGTGAAGAGCAAGTTACGCCATTGATGCTCACCGCTGGGTTTTGTTTATGGGAAACACTGCAGTTGGAGCGTGAAGTGCGCTTTAATAATTGGCTAGTGTTAGATGATTCGGCGCGGCATTTATTATCAATTACAGATCCAACACAGCGCTATGCTGCAGCCTTGCGTTTGGCAGGAATTACCAATTTAGCGACCTTTGATTTTAGTGGGGCAGGCAATGCCTAAATCCTGCACCATTTTGGCGTTTGATTATGGTGAGGCGCGGGTTGGAATAGCGATGGGCAATAGCTTGTTGCAAATTCCGCATCCACTGGCGACGATTAGTGCCGAGGGAATGTGGCCAAAAATTGATCAAATTGGTGAATTAATTACTAAGTGGCAACCGCAGTTATTGATAGTTGGTTGTCCACATGCACATGACAATCCACAGAAAATTCAGCTGGTGAATACGATTAATAATTTTGCCAAACGCCTTGGACGTAAATTTAACTTGCCTGTAGTCATGATTAATGAAGACTTTAGTTCTGCACATGCCAGCTCATTATTGAATGAACAAGGCGTTTATGGTCGTGAGCAAAAAGGTAAATTGGATCAACTTGCCGCATGTAGTATTCTGCAAACGTATTTCAGTAATCACTCCAGTACTGCTTTATAAAGCAATATTGAATTATTTTTGAATTTATCTACTCATCATATGTGTCAATTATGCTTAGAATTTTCATTAGTCTAGGACAAGCTATAACTAAGCTCCATCATTAAACACCCCATAAATATCTGCGCAAGAAGTTAAGTCGCTAGGTTTAATTATGTGCTAAATGCTTATTTGCGAGACTAAGACCATAGTATAAAGTTATGGTAACGAATAAGATAAAAGCGCTGAGGCCAAATACGGATAATTTACTCACGACTTCAGCAATTAGTGGGGCAAACCCAGCCACGGTGACGCCGATATTAAAACTAAATGAACAGGCTGTCATGCGATATTCTGGAGCAAAAATTTCGGCAAAGATACTGGTCGTATAAGAAGTGATTGCGCAATATGCAACCACCATAACAATGAGTCCCATGATTCCAAACCAAAGACTATAAGTACTAGCAACAAATAGAGCTATTCCAACAGCAAAGACGAAAACCATCCTCTGGGCTGAATTGATGCGATTGGTTAAACGATCAGCGATCAAACCAAAGCTAGGGTAGAGTATAATTGATAACAACAGCAAACCATTCATAATTAAAAAGGAGAGGTCTTTAGCTAAATGTAAATAAAGCTGCATAAAAGTTACTAAATAGGTAAATAGTAAATAATAAACCGACATGCCACTTGCACCAATAATTCCCATTGTAATTAGCTCTTTGGGTTGTCGTTTGAAAATCTGGCGTAGGCTTAATGCATTTTCATTAACCTCACTTTTATGAAATTCTGGATTTAGTTTTAAATAGATTATGAATAATAGCGCGCTAATTAGAAATGGAATTCTCCACATTAATGATTGACTAAAGTCACTAACTGGATTAAAGTAACTAACGCCAACTACCGATATATATCCAACAAAAGAAGCTACAAAACAACCGATTACAGAAATAGCATAAACCAAACTAACTAGGAAATTGCGTTGAGTGCTGTTACTATCTACCGCAATAGCTATTAAACCTGAAAATTGCCCACCTGCAGAAAGTCCTTGGCAAATTCTGAGTATCACTAAAAGTATCGGAGCGGCAACCCCAATTTGTTGATAGCCAGGTAAGAGACCAATTAGCGCTGTTGGTACTGCCATTAACCAAATAGATAAGTTAACCGCATAGTGTTTGCCATACTTATCACCAATTAATCCAAAAATAATTGAGCCAACTGGACGCGCGAGAAAACCGACTGCAAATGTTGCAAAAACTAAAATTAATGCAATAAACTTACTTTCAGTATTAAAAAAGGCTTTTGAAATACCGATTGCAAATAAACCATAAATAGTGAAGTCATACCATTCGAGAATATTTCCAAATGAAGTTTTAATAAAGTCACGACTTTGAGTGTTAATTAACTTTTTGAACATAACTTGTGGTTCCTTTCCTAATTGCATATAGTTTTAATTGGCGATAAATAAGTTAAAGTTTAGCCAAAATAGAACTTAATTTGAGTGAATAAATTTAGCCTAAATAAGCTAAATAAATTCTTGATTATGCAAATTGTATGGATTAATGAATCGAGTTTTTGTGAGCAGTTTTTGAAGTGTTAACGCACTTAATTTATCATCGCCAGCCATGTGATTTCAATTTTTTGTGGTTCAAATCTAGGGGTTATTGGGGTAAATTATAGCCGGTTTTATTATTTTAGACCAGTATTGTAACACAGAGTCTTTAGCTGTGTCTCTAGCATTTGGTATTGATGTGATATGTTTTTATTGAGTATATCGCTTAATTATACGATTAAAATACTGTGTAGTATGCTGATTAATTAGGCATATAACAAACGGTTGTTGCGCGTGCTTTGGTGTTCGATTGGTGTATGTGTTTATGGTGAATTTAGGTCTTAAATAAAGCCAATAAAATTTTAAAATTGGCTCTATTTAGGTGGTTTTTTGATTTAAATAGTTATTAATTAGAGTGAATTAATTTATGAAAAACCTCTTAAATACTGCAGTTTTTTTATCTAAATGATGTCGATTAAATTGGATTAATCCAAGCTAGTTGCCGATTCAGTTACATTGTAACCACCAGCAAGCGATTGATAAACTTGGACGATGCTGGCTAATTGTTGCATTTTGAGCTGATTTAAATTGAGCAAAGCGCTATCGGTGACTAATTTAGCATTTAACAGACTAATTTTATTGCCTGTTCCAATTTGGTATTGTACTAAAACTAATTGATAATAGTGCCAACTAGCCGCTTGAGATTTTTGTCCCGCTAAATATTGTTGGTTAACTTTATCTTGATTGGTTAAACTATTATCGACATCGGCAAAAGCCGATTTCACCGTTTGCATATAATTATAATAAGCTACATAATAACCACCTTTAGCAGCTTTAACTTGTTCAAAACTGCTGGCGTTTAAAATTGGCATATTGGCAGCGGCTTGGACAAACCAAAAGCCAGTGCCAATTGAAAATAAATTACTTAACGCAACTGATGCTGCACCGATATTTCCAGTTAACGAAATAGTTGGGAAAAACGTTGCATTCGCCAAACCGATATTGGCATTCGCCATTTTTAAATTATCTTCTGCCATTAAAATATCGGGACGATTTTTGAGCACGGCAGAGGGTAAATTAGCTGGAATAATCGTCTGTAAGTCATAATCATCAATATCACGGGTGGTGGTAATCGCGCCAGGGTTATTACCCAGTAAAATCTGCAGTGCATTTTCTGTTTGTGCGATACTATTTTCAATGGCAGGTAGCTTTGAGCGCGCATCTTCTAATTGTTGTTGTAATAAAGTCAAGCTTAAATTGTCGCTGTTTCCGACTTTAACTTTTAACTCTTGTAACTGATATAAAATGGTTAAATCATTAATTGTTTGCTGTTGTAGCAACAGTTGTTTGCGTTGTCCCAAGAGCATGAAATATGCACCGCTGACTTGACCGATGATGCTCAGTTTAGTTGCATTAGCGGCGGCGGTTTGGAGTTCCAATGAGGCTTTGGCTAATTTAGTTTGATTAATATTCGCAAACACATTAAAAGAATAACTCGGTACAAAGCCGCCTTGCCAAACGCTAAAATTAGTATTACCAACACTGCCATTGGGCATTAATTGGCTTAAAGAACCTTGCGGCGTTAAGTTGGTTGCATAAGTATTGCCCGCTAAACCCAAGCCGCTAGCATTTAGCGTCGGTATCCAAGCATATTGTGCGGCTTTGAGCTGCGCTTGAGCTTGGCTAATATTTGCTTGTGCGATTTTTAATTGATTATTATTGTGTAAAGCGCGCATAATTAAATTGTCTAAAGTTAGATCATTAAATTTACCCCACCACGCCATTTGGCTAAAATCCTCGGCACTAGATTCGACGATTGAGCCATTGCGTAAACTTTGTGGTGCGTCAATTTGTGGCGCGACATAGCTGGGTGAAAATAAGGCACAACCACCCAAAATACTGGATAAACTAATTAATAAGCCGAGTTGCTTTCTATTCATTTGAGATAAACCTCTTCAATATTTAAAGTATAAGTTAGTTTTGCTGGAGCTGTCTTGGTTGAGATTAGTCCAAAGTACGCCGAAATATTTTGCTGGTAATTACGACTAACACTAGTGCGATTAGCACAATTGGCCAAACGTTTGGAACGATATCGCTAAAGTGATTGGCTTTGAGCATAATACCGCGGGTTATTCGCGTGAAATAAGTCATTGGCAAACAGAAGCCGATCATTTGCGCCCATTTGGGCATTCCATAGAATGAAAATACGTAACCAGTTAAGAACATTGAGGGCAATTGGAAAAAAATACTTAATTGCATCGCCTGCATCGGAGTTTTGGCAATTGTTGAAAAGATCATCCCGATCATTAAATTTGCAATAATAAATGGTGCTGCGCTTAAATAAAGTAACCATAAACTACCTTCAATTGGGATATTAATCAATAACTTACCGAAAATTAAAATACTAGTTAACTGCACATAACCTAATACTACATAGGGTAAAACTTTACCGACGATAATTTCCACCGGCTTTAATGGTGTGGTTAACAGCATCTCCATTGTACCAACCGAAATTTCCGAAGTAATTGCGCTTGAGGTGAGCATGACTAAGGTCAGGGTTAAAAGCACGCCAATTAAGCCTGGGACAATATTGTATTCACTGCGATTTGATTCGTTGTAATTGCGATGAATTATTAAGTTTACGCTCCGCGACTGTGGCAGGGGTGGATTATTCAATCCGCGGGCGCTGAATTCATTTATGGCTTGAGTTAAAATTGGTTGAATATTACTCAAGGCGCTGGCACTACTACCAGGATCAGTGGCATCTAATTCAACCAATAATTCTGGATTTTCGCCCCGAATAAATTTACGGGTGAAATTAGCGGGGATGGTAATTACAAAACTAGTTTTACTTGCCGCAAGCGCTTTATGTGCCGCCTGCTCATTACCTGAAGTGTCATTAATTTGAAAATAGCCTGAGGCTTGTAAATTAGTCACAAAATTACGTGTTAGCGGGCTGTTATCATAATTGATGATACTAGTTGGTAAATGTTTCGGATCTAAGCGGATGGCAAACCCGAAAATAATTAGTAACATAATCGGCAAGATAATTAACATGGCAATGGTGCCACGGTCGCGAAAAATTAGCGCAAATTCCTTACGCATTAAACCCATTACGCGATTGATGGAAAACAGAGTAGTTAAGTTATTCATTCTGGCATTAGTCCAATAAAAACCTCTTCAAATGAAGGTGTGGTTGCGCTATAGCTGAGTTCAGGTGTGGCAGCCATTATTTGTTGTAACTGAACTAAATTGCAGGCTGAAACTCGTAAGTTGTTATTGACAAATCCAGCTAAAACGCGTGGATAATTCAGCGCAATTTCCTCAATTAATT